>JAEUAC010000200.1 GCA_019695455.1 Methylorubrum extorquens
GCGGCCAGGCCTACAAGGAGAAGGTGTGGCGGCTGCCCCTCGCGGCGCCGAACGCGCGCGGCAAGGCGCTCGTCAACATGCTGCCGCTCCAGGAGGGCGAGCGCATCACCACCATCATGCCGCTGCCCGAGGACGAGACCACCTGGGAGGAGCTGGACATCATGTTCGCGACCGCCTCGGGCAACGTGCGGCGCAACAAGCTGTCCGACTTCGTCCAGGTGAACCGGAACGGCAAGATCGCCATGAAGCTCGACGACGGCGACCACATCGTCGGCGTCGCGACCTGCCGCGAGGCCGGCGACGGCCATTCCGGCCACGACGTCCTCCTGACCAGCGCGGGCGGCCAGTGCGTGCGCTTCCCGGTCTCGGAGGTCCGCGTCTTCAAGGGCCGGGACTCGACGGGCGTGCGCGGCATGGCGCTGGCCTCCGACGACACGGTCATCTCCATGTCGATCCTGACGCATGTCGATGCCTCGCCCGAGGAGCGCGCGACCTACCTGAAGGACGCGATGGCCCGCCGCCGAGCCCGCGGCGCCGAGCCCGTGGACGACAGCGCGGTCGGCACCGACGGCGCGGAGGAGGACGTCTCGACCGACGTCGAGCTCGGCGACAAGCGCATCGTCATGGAGGTCGCCGAGCAGTTCGTGCTCTCGGTCTCCGAGCGCGGCTACGGCAAGCGCACCTCGTCCTACGGCTACCGGACGACCCGCCGCGGCGGGAAGGGCATCGTCGCCATGGCGACGACCGAGCGCAACGGCCGCGTCGCGGCCTCCTTCCCGGTGGGCGAGCACGACCAGATCATGCTGGTCACCGACCGCGGCCAGCTCATCCGGGTCCCCGTCCACGACATCCGCCTCGCGGGGCGGACGACGCAGGGCGTGACCATCTTCAACACCGCGCCGGGCGAACGGGTCGTCTCCGTCGAGCATCTCGAGGGCGAGGAGGACGACACCCCGCCGCCCGAGGCCGACGAGATCGCGGAGAAGGGCGCGCCGGGGCCGGAGACCTGAAGTCTCCGGAGGCTGTCCTCAGTCGCCGGCGAGTCGCGGAACGGCGACGTCTGCGTAGATCGCGGACAGAGCGAGCGATCCCGCGATCGCCGGAAGGGCGAGCGAACCGTTCGGCCGGACGAGCACCGTCGGCTCGTGCGACCAGCCGTCCTCGTTTCGCAACCACGACTCGACCCGCTGGCCATCCTGGTAGACGAACACGAGCTGTCGGAGGCTCATGATCGAGCGAGAGCGACGAGCCTTCTCGCTTCGGTCGAAGTGCATGGTCGAGGGTGACAGAACCTCGAAGACGATGGTCGGCCGGTCTGTCGAGCGGCTCGTCCGATCCGAAAGATCGCGCACGAGGAGGACGTCGGGTTCGTAGACCGCATCGGCGGTTGCCTGGACCATGAAACCGCTGATGGCGCGACATCCGCGTCCGTCGGCGATCGGCTTCAGGGCAGCCAGGATGTTGCTCGCGATGGTGGCGTGAGCGAACGTTCCACCGACCATGGCGCGCGGAACGCCATCGTGCAGTTCCCAATGCTCGTCGGATCGATCGTCGAGCCGACGCATGAATTGGACGGCGCCCAATCAATCGGTGTCGCGAAGGGCCGAGATCGCCATAGCTCTGTCGTAGCTTGAAACGGGCCGCCCGGCCGCGCCGCCTTGCCCCGGCCCGGGGGAGCCGCTAACCCGCCCGGATGTCGCGCACGGCCCTCTACACCGGCACCTTCGATCCCGTGACCAACGGGCATCTCGACGTGGTCCGGCGCGCCTGCCGGCTCGCCGACCGGCTCGTCGTCGCCATCGGCGTGCATTCGTCGAAGACGCCGATCTTCACGGCGGAGGAGCGGGCCGAGATGCTGCGGGCGGTCTGCGGGCCGGTGGCGGAGGCCGCGGGCGCCACGGTCGAGGTCGTCACCTATTCCGACCTCGCCATCGCGGCGGCGCGCCGGCACGGCGCGACCCTGATCGTGCGCGGACTGCGGGACGGGACCGATCTCGACTACGAGATGCAGATGGGGGCCATGAACGAGACGATGGCGCCCGACGTCGCCACGGTGTTCGTGCCGGCCTCGCCGGACGTTCGCCCCATCACGGCCACTCTCGTGCGTCAGGTGGCGGCCATGGGCGGGGACGTCTCGCCCTTCGTGCCGCCGCTCGTGGCGGAGAAGATCCGGGCCCGGTTCGCCCCGCGCTGACGCGAGGGGGCCGGGACACCGGGCATCACGATCAGAGGATATCCCAGATGAGTTCAACCACCCTGACGCGCCGGACCGCGCTCGCCGCGGCCTCCGCGCTTGCCGCGACCGGACCGGCGCTGGCGCAAGGCGCCGACGCGCAGAACACCGTCTACCTCGAGACGAAGGACGGCCGGGTCACGATCCGCCTGCGTCCGGACCTCGCTCCGAAGCACGTGGCGCAGATCAAGGCCCTCGTGAAGCGCGGCTTCTACGACGGGCTCGTCTTCCACCGCGTGATCGGCGGCTTCATGGCCCAGACGGGCGATCCCAAGGGCAACGGCACCGGCGGCTCGGACCTGCCGAACATCCCGGCCGAGTTCTCGAAGGAGCCCTTCCGGCGCGGCACGGTCGGCATGGCCCGCTCGTCCTCGCCCGATTCGGCCAATTCACAGTTCTTCATCTGCTTCGGCGACGCGTCCTTCCTCAACAACCAGTACACGGTGGTGGGTGAGGTCACGGCCGGCATGGACGTGATCGACAAGGTGAAGAAGGGCGAGCAGGCGCAGAACGGCGCCGTGCAGAACCCCGACAAGATCGTTCGCATGCGCCTCGCCGCCGACGCGTGACGCCCCCGCGGCCCGGCACGACCCGGGCCCGTTCCTCCGACACATGACGAGACTGGAGACACCCATGGCATCCGATCCCGAGAACACGCTGGTCCTGGAAACGACGAAGGGCCGCGTCGTGATCGAACTCCGCCCGGACATCGCGCCCGGCCATGTCGAGCGCATCAAGACGCTCGCCCGCGAGAAGTTCTACGACGGCGTCCCCTTCCACCGCGTCATCGACGGCTTCATGGCGCAGGGCGGCGATCCGACCGGCACGGGCACGGGCGGCTCCAAGCTCCCCGACCTGAAGGCGGAATTCTCCTCCGAGCCGCATGTCCGCGGCATCTGCTCCATGGCGCGGACGTCGAACCCGAACTCCGCCAACTCGCAGTTCTTCATCTGCTTCGACGACGCGTCCTTCCTCGACAAGCAGTACACGGTGTGGGGCAAGGTCGTGGAAGGCATGGACAACGTCGACCAGTTCAAGCGCGGCGAGCCCGTGCGCGATCCCGACCGCATCACGACCATGCGCGTCATGGCCGACGCGGCCTGAACGCGGGCGGCGGGCCCTCCGGCCCGCCCTCCCCGAACAGGATGCGGTCGCCGGGTGCTAGCTTCTTCGCCGGCCGGGCGAAGGCCCGCCAGGCGGCCGAGCCCATCCGCCGGTGCAGCATGATCTCGACGCGGGCCTCGCCCTCGCCCCGGAGGCGGCGGCCGCGAAGCCGGGCCGGGATGACGCGGGTGTCGTTGAAGACGACCGCGTCGCCGGCCCGCAATTCGTCCGGCAGGTCGCGCACGGCCGCGTCCCGCAAGGGCGCGGCCGACGGCACGACGAGCAGCCGGGCCG
>JAEUAC010000301.1 GCA_019695455.1 Methylorubrum extorquens
GCGCGCCCGCCTCGTTCGGCTCCGACGCGCCGTCGCTCGCCTCCGCCGCCGGGTCGAAGCCGCGCAAGGTCGCGGGCTCGACGAGGGCGCCCTGCACGTCGACCGGGATGTCGAGCCAGACGGGACCCGGCCGGCCGTGGGTCGCGGTCCAGACGGCCTTCTCGAACAGGTAGCGGATCTCGGCCGGGTCGTTCACGAGCACGGCCATCTTGGTGATGCCCTGCACCATGGCGACGATGTCCGCCTCCTGGTCGCCCAGCTGGCGCAGCGGCAGCGCGCCGTTCGCGACGATCGTCTCGCGCTTCACCTGCCCGGAGACGACGACCATCGGCACCGAATCCGTGTAGGCGCCGAACACGCCGTTCAGGGCGTTGATGCCGCCGGGGCCCGTCGTCACGTTCACGAGCGCGGGGCGGCCCGCGATGCGGGCGTAGCCCTCGGCCGCCATGGCGCAGGCCTGCTCGTGGTGCATGAACAGCACCGAAAGGCCGGGATGGCGCGTCAGGGCGTCGTTCAGGTGCATGGCGCCGCCGCCCGTCACCAGGAAGACCTGCCCGATCCCGGCCGCATGCGCGGCGGCCGCGACGTAATCGGCGACGCGCATCGTGCCCTGCATGATGGGGCTCCTCAGGCCGCGAGGCCGCGCGCCTGGATCACGGGAAGGGCGTCGCTCGCGACGGCGGAGGAGACGTTCTCGAACAGGACCGGCGCGTCCGCGTCCGCCGCGACCCGCAGCGTGCTGCCCGCATCGAGCTCGCGGCAGGACATCTGCCCCTTGAGGAGCGGCACGGCCAGGTAGGTGTTCGCGTCCGACAGCGCCTCGCCCGGCGCGATCGGCCGGCGCGCGTAGACGCCGCGAACGAGCGCGTCGAGGTAGCGGACCTCCTTCTCGGGCGCCTGGCGCTTCGCGACGGCCGCGCCGCCGCACATCGCCTTGGCCCGGTTGAAGGCGCGGAACCACTCGTCCGCCTGGTGGGGCTGCGAGCAGTAGGACGAGACCGGAATGCCGTCCGCGTCGATGTCGATGTGGCGCTCGAAGGTGCGGGCGCCCTTGCCGTAGGCGATGGCGACCGAGAGCGACCAGTCGTGGTGCTCGTGCGTCGAGAGCCCGATCACGGTATCGGGATACCGGGCGCGCAGGAAGTCGATCTGGTTCAGGTCGAGCTCGTCGTCCTCGCTCGGGTAGATCGAGACGCAATGGTTGATCGCGAGCGGGACCCGGCAGGACCGGAAGAGGTCGACCACCGCGTCGATGTCGGCGAGCGTCGAGCCGCCGGTCGACATGATGGTCGGGCGGCCGGCCGCCGCGATGGCCGGCACGAGCTTGCGGTCGCGGATGTCGGACGAGGCGATCTTCAGGACGGCGACGTCGAACTCGACGGCCTTCTGAACCGAGACCTCGTCGAAGGGCGTCGTCATGGTGACGAGGCCGGCGGCCCGCACGGCCTCGACGAGGGTGCGCAGGTCCTCCCACGCCATGTGCGTGTCGGACACCTTCTTGACGTAGCGGATGTCCTGGGAGGCGCGGAAGTCCTTGTGGATGAAGGAGTCGACGTCGCGGAACTGGAGCTTGATGGCGGCCTTCACGGCGTTGCGGTGCACGACCTCGGCGAAGTCGGAGACGATGCGCAGGCCGCGCTCCAGGCTGCCCCAGTGGTTGTTGGCGAGTTCGAGGACGAAGAGGTCCTCGAAGATCGCCCGGCCTGCCGGATCGTGCGGCCGGTAGGCGCGCTGCGCCTCCTCGGCGAGACGGCGCAGGTCGCCGATCGTCGCCGCCGGTTGGGCGGCGGACGCGTCCGTGGCGGGGCGGGCCGGATCGGTCGTGGTCGGCATTCCGAAACTCGTTCGCTCGCAGCGTGCGCTCGGCCCGGCGCCCATCGGCCCCGTCCCGAGCCCTCAGACCCTATCGGCCACAGGGTTAACGCCTCGTTGCGTCCGGGCGCGCCGTTCACCCGGCGCTAACCATGCCGGCCTACCGTCGCGGTCTCGATGGCTCGCCGGGCACCCGCCCGGCAGGACGGGCCGGGACGGTCCGGATCGCGGCGTGAAGACCCTCAGCATCGTCACCCCCTGCTTCAACGAGGAGGGCGGCATCGCCGCCTGCCACGCGGCGGTGCGGCGGGTCATGGCGGAGGCGCTGCCGGGCTACGCCTACGAACACCTCTTCATCGACAACGCCTCCACGGACCGGACGGTCGCGATCCTGCGCGACATCGCGGCCGCCGACGCGCGCGTCCGCGTCATCGTCAACGCGAGGAACTTCGGGCCGACCCGCTCGCCCTACCATGCCTTCAAGCAGATCCGCGGCGACGCCATGACGACGGTGCTGGCGGACCTGCAGACGCCGCCCGACATGCTGCCCGCCATGGTGGCTCTGTGGGAGCGCGGCGCCGAGGTCGTCGTGGCCCGGCGGCGCGCCTCGACCGAGGGCTGGCTCCTGCGGACCGCCCGCCGGGTCTATTACCGGCTCCTCGGCCGCATCTCGACGGTGGAGCAGATCCCGGATTTCATGGGGTTCGGGCTCTACGACCGTCGCTTCGTCGACGTCCTGAACACGCTGAACGAGCCGGACCCCTATTTCCGCGGCCTCGTGTCCGAGATCGGTTTCCGGCGCGCGAGCGTCGAGTACGACCAGCCTGAACGCCAGCACGGGAAGTCCAGCTATCGCCTGCGAGACTACGCGAACTTCGCCCTGCTCGGCCTGACGAACCAATCCCGGGCGCCACTCCGCTTCGTGACGCTCGCGGGTTCAGTGGCGACGCTCCTGGCCGGGCTCGCGGTGCTCGGCGCGGGGGCGGCACGCCTGGCGGGCCTCGCCCCCGGCCCGCTCGGGACCGGCTCCATCCTCCTCGCCATCGCTCTCGTCGGCTCGTTGCTCCTCTTCGCGATCGGCATCGTCGGCGAGTATGTCGGGCTCGTCCTCACCTATGCGCGACGCTTTCCGGCCGTCGTCGAACGCGAGCGCATCAACGATGGCTGAGGCGTCGCATCTCGCAGCTAGCCTGCGGTCGCTGGTCGGCGCGATCCGCCCACCCCCGGAGCGCCCGCTCTGGATCTACGGCGCCGGCGGGTTCGGCCGTCTCCTGGCCGAACGGCTGGCGGCCGCCGGGCGGCCCGTCCGCGGCTTCGTCGATCGCCGCGCGGGCACGACGCCCGAGGTCGACGGCCTGCCCTGCCTCCTGCCCGCCGCGGTCGGCACTGCGGCGGCGCGCGGCGCCGCCCTCGTCTACGGCGTGATGAACTACGCGACCGCCCCCGACGCGATCCTGGCTTGGGCCGGTGGCGCGGGCTTTGCCGACCTCCTGTTTCCGGCCGACCTGCGCGCCATCCCGGGCTTCGCACTCGACCACTACTGGCTCGCGGACCCGTCGGAGACGCTGGACCATATGCCTGCGATCGACGCCCTGCTCGGCCGCCTCGATGACGAGGAAAGCCGCCGGCTCGTCCGCGACCTCCTCGCCTACCGGCTCACCACCGATCCGAGGCGCCATCCCGCCGTCGAGCCGGACAGCCTGTACGCGCCCGACTTCCTGCCCGTCTTCGACCGCCCGATCCGGTTCGTCGACGGCGGCGCCTACACGGGCGATTCGCTCGGCAGTCTCCTGGGGGCCGGCATCCGCGTCGCGGAATGGCTTGCCTTCGAGCCCGATCCCGGGAATTTCCAGCGGCTCGAGGAGACGGCCGCGAGCGCGCGCGGATCGGTCGGCCGGATCGAGACGGTCAGGGCCGGCCTGTCGGACCGGACCGGCACGCTCCGCTTCTCGGCCGGCGGGGGATCGTCCTCGCGCGCCGCGACCGATTCGGACCACGAGTCCGCGATCCTCGCGGTTCCGTGCGTGCGCCTCGACGACCGGCTCGCCGATCCCGACGGCCTCTACGTCAAGCTCGACATCGAAGGCGCCGAGATGGACGCCCTGCGGGGCATGGCGGGCCTTCTCGCCGGCCGGATCGTTCTCGCCGTCAGCCTCTATCACCGGCCGGCGGACCTCTGGGAGATCCCGAAGCTCGTGGCCGAACTCTACGACCGGCCGCGGATGCGCATCCGCCAGCACCATCATCACGGCTTCGAGACGGTCCTGTATGTCTGGCCGGCCTGACCGAACCGCCTCGTTCCGCCGCGTCGGCGGCTCGTCCACGCTAAGGAGATCCAGTCGATGAGCGCAGCCCTTCAGCGTCCGACGGCCCAGCCTTCGCTGGCGACCGACGGCGCGGCCCGCATGCAGGCCCTCGCCGACCTCGCGCCGCTCGCCCGTTCGCTCGGGATCGCGGTCGAGGCAAACGACGAATCCCGCCCGATCGCCGTGACCCGCGGACGGGACCGCATCCTGCTGGGCCAGCGCCACTGGTTCTACGCCAAGACGGCCTGCGTGCATTTCGACCTCCTCTCCGGGACGGTCGTGCCCGAGGACCGCGACGGCTTCGCCGTGTCGGACTTCTCGGCGCCGCGCAGCCACGTCCTGCGCGGGTCGGGGCGCCCCTTCTTCTTCTCGTCGCTGGCCGAGGACGTCGCCTCGACGCATCTCTACCTCGACTATCTCGCCCCGCGGCCGGGCGACGTGGTCCTCGACCTCGGCAGCTATTGCGGCCTGTCGGCCTCCGCCTTCTCGGACGCGGTCGGGCCCGAGGGCCGGGTCTATTGCTTCGAGCCGGACCCGCGGAACTTCGAAATCCTGTCCCTGAACCTCGCCCAGCTCGGCGCCGCGAACGTCGTCCGCGAGCAGAAGGCCATCGCGGACCGCGCCGGCACGATGCCGTTCTCGTCGGAGGGCAGCATGGGCTCCGCCCTGATCGGCCACGGCGGCCGCAACCGCGACCGGATGGTCGAGGTCGAGACGACGACGATCGCCGCCATCCTCGAGCGTCACGCCATCGAGCGGGTGTCCTGCGTCAAGATGGACATCGAGGGGGCGGAATACGCGGTGTTGGAATCCTCGGCCGACCTGATCGGCCGGCTCCGCGCCCGGTGGATGATCGAGGTGCACGGCGACGCCTATCCGCGGGGCGGCGTGGACGTCGAGCGCCTGCGCCGGCTGTTCGACGCGGCGGACCACCTCACGATCGTCCTGCCGATCGGCGACAGCCCGCTCAAGATGCTGTTCGCGCGGCCGCGCTGAGCCTCACCGGGTCGGATCGGGCATCCGCAGGTCCGGCCAGCAGGCGACCGCCCGCGGCGGCGGCCGCGTCGGGACCGCCTCGCCGACCAGCCAGGCGGGGACGCGGTCGCGGCGCGCCATGTAGTTGGCCGGCGCGCCGAGATCACCGAGGGCGCGCGACGCCTCCACGAGGTCGCAGTCGCTGATCGCGAAGCGCGGCGCGAGGACCGCCCGGGCGATCTCGACGACGGCCGGCGCGAGCCCGAGGAGCGCGATGGCGATGCCGAGCGCGGCCTCCCGCGGACGATCCCGCCCGAGATCGATGACGACGGCGCCGAAGACGAAGCCCACGACGAGGAGCGCCGGGATCGAGGCCCGCATGACGAGGTCGTTGTTCGGGCCGAAGCTGCCGAAGGGCAGGACGACGAGGAACGCCAGCGCGCCGAGGAACAGGACGCGCAGCGCCGGCTCGATCCGCTCCCGGTGCAGCAGGGCGAAGAGGCCGGCGGCGAGCTGCAGGACGGCGAAGGCGAGGTACCAGGCGAGGAAGCCGGGCTTCGTCGCCGGCGACCCGTAATCGATCGTCCCGGCCGCGACCGAGACGTAGAGCGCCCCGGGCAGGAACCCGACCGCCGCGAGCGCGCCCGCCCATGTGCGCCGGTCGCGCAGGACGGCGTGCAGCCGGGTCGCGGCGAGCAGCGCCAGGAGGGCCACGGCGCCGAGGATCGCGAGCGGCGACCAGAGCACGGCGAGGCCGATCGTGACGCCCACGGCCGCGACGTCGATCCGGCGGCGCGCGAGCAGGATCAGGAGGGCGCCGAGCCACCAGCCGGGCAGCGCGTGGTTGGGCACCCAGAAGAACTGCGTCACGCTCGACGAATACTGGAACAGCGCGTTCCACTCGTCGAGCGGGCGGCCATAGGCGATGATCCGGCCGGGATCGTCGAAGGCGATGCCCTGCACGACCTTCCACAGGAGCCCGAGCCCCCCGAACCCGACCAGCATGGCGAGGTGCAGGGGCGAGCGGCACTGGCGGAAGAGGAGGTACAGGATGGAGCCGAGGACCAGCGCGTTCTGCGCGAGCATCGCCGCGTGCGCCGCCCCGATCCCGCC
>JAEUAC010000341.1 GCA_019695455.1 Methylorubrum extorquens
ACGCGATCTTCGCGCCGACCGGCTTTTTCCTGACCTATCAGGCGTGGCGCAAGACCGTGACGGGCGTGCAGAAGGGCCCGATCCCCTTCGCCTGGGGCGTGTCGAAGACGGCCTGATGCCCGCCGAGCGCATCCGCTCGCCCCGGCCACGGGGCGAGTCCGGGCAGGCCGCCCCGGCGGCCGCCCTCGCGCGGGGCCTGCATCCCCGCAGGCCGTCGCGCCCCGCCCGCCTCCCTTCGGGTCCCGCCGACGCGCGACCCGACTCCTCCCCGCCCGCGGGGAGGAGCGACCGTTCCGGTGCCGTGTCCCCATGCTGACCTATATCGGCCGGCGCGTCCTCGCGACGATCCCCGTGATGGCGATCGTCGCCCTGTTCGTGTTCAGCCTCCTCTACATCGCGCCCGGCGACCCGGCCGCCATCATCGCGGGCGACCAGGCCTCGGCCGAGGACATCGACCGCATCCGCCAGAGCCTCGGGCTCGAGCGGCCGTTCCTGGTCCGCTTCGGCGAATGGACCTGGCAGATCCTGCGGGGCGATCTCGGCACGTCCATCTTCACCAACCTGCCCGTGACGCAGCTCATCGCGCAGCGCATCGAGCCGACGCTCTCGCTGATGCTCGTCACGCTGGTCTTCGCCGTCTCGGTCGCCGTGCCGCTCGGCGTGGTCGCGGCCTGGAAGGCGGGCACGTTCGTCGACCGCGCCATCATGGCCTTCGCCGTCCTGGGCTTCTCCGTGCCGGTCTTCGTGGTCGCCTACGTGCTGGCCTACGTGTTCGCCCTGCAGCTCGAATGGCTGCCCGTCCAGGGCTACACGCCCATCGCGCAGGGCGTGTGGCCCTGGCTGCAGAACCTGATCCTGCCCGCCTTCGCGCTCGGCCTCGTCTACATCGCGCTGATCGCCCGGATCACGCGGGCGACGATGCTGGAGGTCCTCTCGCAGGACTACGTGAAGACGGCGCGCGCCAAGGGCCTGGGCCAGCGCTCGGTGCTCTTCGTCCACGCGCTGAAGAACGCCGCCGTGCCGATCGTGACCGTGATCGGCATCGGCATCGCGCTCCTCATCGGGGGCGCGGTCGTGACGGAGAGCGTGTTCGTCATCCCGGGGCTCGGGCGCCTCACGGTCGACGCCATCCTGCGGCGCGACTACCCGGTGATCCAGGGCATCGTGCTCCTGTTCTCGTTCACCTACGTCCTGGTGAACCTCTGCGTGGACCTCGTCTACACGCTGATCGACCCGAGGATCCGGTATTGAGCGCCCTCCTGGCCCCCCCGGCGATCGCGGCCGAGCCCGAGAGCACGGCCGCGGCGCCCGTCATGCCGGACGTGCTGAAGGCGCGGACGCGGCGGCGCGGCCTCCTCGGCTTCGTCACGCGCCATCCGACGATCGCGGTCGGCGGCGGCCTCCTGGCCGTCATGGTCCTGATGGCGGTCTTCGCGCCGCTCGTCACCTACGCCGACCCGACGGCGCTCTCGCCGGCGCGGCGCACCCGCAACCCGTCGGAGCTGTACTGGTTCGGCACCGACATGCTCGGGCGCGACGTCTATTCGCGCGTGATCTACGGGGCGCGCGTGTCGCTGATCGTCGGCTTCTCGGTCGCGGCCTGCGCGTCGGCGCTGGGCCTGCTGATCGGGCTCGTCTCGGGCTTCGTGCGCTGGACGGACGCGATCATCATGCGGGTCATGGACGGGCTGATGTCGATCCCCTCCATCCTGCTCGCCGTGGCCCTCATGGCGCTGACGCGCGGCTCGGTCGGCAACGTCATCCTGGCGATCACGGTCACGCAGATCCCCCAGGTGTCGCGCCTCGTGCGGGGCGTCGTGCTGTCGCTGCGCGAGCAGCCCTACGTCGACGGCGCCGTCGCGGCCGGCACGCGGACGCCGCTCATCATCTGGCGCCACATCCTGCCGAACACGCTCGCGCCCCTGACCGTGCAGGCGACCTACATCTGCGCCTCCGCCATGATCACGGAGGCGATCCTCTCCTTCATCGGGGCGGGCACGCCGCCCATCATCCCGTCCTGGGGGAACATCATGGCCGACGGCCGGGCGCTCTGGCAGGTGAAGCCCTACATCGTCTTCTTCCCGGCCATCTTCCTGTCCGTGACCGTGCTCGCCGTGAACCTCCTCGGCGACGGCATGCGCGACGCGCTCGATCCCCGCATGGCGAAGGCGCTCTGATGGCCCTCCTCGAGGTCGAGAACCTCCAGACCCATTTCCGCACGCCCGACGGCATCAACCGGGCCGTCGACGGCGTCAGCTTCCACGTGGAGGCGGGCGAGACGATCGCGCTCGTCGGCGAATCGGGCTGCGGCAAGTCCGTCACGGCCAATTCCATCCTGCGGCTCATCCCCGACCCGCCGGGCCGGATCGCGGGCGCCATCCGCTTCGAGGGACAGGACCTCCTCACCCTGTCCGACCGGGAGATGCGCAAGATCCGCGGCAACGCGATCTCCATGATCTTCCAGGAGCCGATGACGAGCCTGAACCCGGTCCTCACCATCGGCCGCCAGCTCGGCGAGACCGTCCGGCTGCACCAGGGGCTCGACAAGGCCGCCGCGGAGGCGCGCTCGATCGAGATGCTGCGGCTCGTCGGCATCCCGGAACCGGCGCGCCGCGTGAAGAACTACCCGCACCAGCTCTCCGGCGGCATGCGCCAGCGCGTCATGATCGCGATGGCGCTCGCCTGCTCGCCCAAGCTCCTCATCGCGGACGAGCCGACCACCGCGCTCGACGTCACCATCCAGGCGCAGATCCTGGACCTGATGCGCGACCTCAAGCACCGCGTCGGCGCCGCCATCGTCCTCATCACGCACGATCTCGGCGTGGTGGCGGAGGTCGCGAGCCGCGTGGTCGTCATGTATGCGGGCCGCGTCGTCGAGGAGGCGCCCGTGGCCGAGCTCTTCCGGGCGCCCAAGCACCCCTACACGCAAGGCCTCATCGGCGCCGTGCCGAAGCTCGGCTCCTCCCTCGGCGGCGAACGCACCCGCCTGGCCGAGATCCCGGGCCTCGTGCCGAGCCTGAAGACGCGCATCGAGGGCTGCGTCTTCGCGGGCCGCTGC
>JAEUAC010000041.1 GCA_019695455.1 Methylorubrum extorquens
TGATGGCCCGCTTCGACCCCGCGCGCGAGGGCGACGGCGTCTCGGCCGCCCTCGCCGCGATCCGCCGCAAGGCCCCGACCCGGCGGACCGCGCCTACCAAGGCCCGACCCGGCGGGCGCCGTCGCAGCGACGACATGCCGGCGCCCCTGCCCTCGCGGGCGCTGCTCGCGCCCCTCCATCTCGCCGGTTTCGGCGCGACCCCGCTCGTCGTGCGGGCCGATTTCGACCACGTCCGATGACGGAGATCCAGCCCTTGCTCGACGACACCCGCATGGCGGCCGACCCGGCCGCCGCCGGCTGGACCGCCGCCCGCCTGGACGCGATCCGCCGCAACCGCTTCCTGCCCGAGCCGCCGCCGGAGCACGTCTACGTCGGCGACGGCGACTACCGGGCCATCGGCGCGGAGTTCCTCGGCCATTTCGTCCGCCTCGGCGGGCTGCGGCCCTCGGATCGCGTGCTGGACATCGGCTGCGGGATCGGCCGCATGGCCGTGCCGCTGACCCAGTACCTCGATCCCGAGGCGGGGTCCTACGAGGGATTCGACCCGGTCGCGGCCGGGATCGTCTGGTGCGCCCGGACGGTCACGCCGGTCTACCCGGCCTTCCGCTTCCAGCACCTCGACATCGCGCATGCGCTCTACAACCCGGGCGGATGCCTGCCGGGCACGGAGCTGCAGCTGCCGCTGCGGCCCGAGAGCATCGACTTCGCGCTGATGGTCTCGGTCGCCACGCACCTGCCGGAGGCCGAGATCGCGATCTACGCCCGCGAGGTCGCGCGGGTCCTGGCGCCCGGCGGGCGGCTGTTCCTGACCGCCTTCCTGGCCGAGGCCGACCGGCCGGGCGCGGCGACCCTGCGCTTCGCGCCCTGGGCCGAGGGCGGCTGGATCGCGAACGAGGCGGCGCCGCTCGCCGCGATCGGCTTCCCGCGCGCCACGATCGCGCGGATCCTCGAGGAGGCCGGCCTCGCCGTGCAGCTCGTGAGCCCCGGCCATTGGGCGGGCGAGCCGTCCGACCATTTCCAGGACATCGTCGTCGCGGCGAAGCCGGGGCCGGCCCGATGAGCCGCATCCTCGTCCTCGCCCACAACCACCCGGACCTGCATCCGGGCGGGACGGAGATCGTCGCCCGCGACCTCTGCGCCGCCTATCGCGAGGCCGGGCACGAGACGCTGTTCGTGGGCGCCACGAACGCGCTCCACCGCGAGCCCCATCCCGGCACGCATTTCCAGGCGATCGGCGACGCGGCCGACGAGATGCTGTTCTGGAGCGGTCATTTCGACCGCTTCGCGCTCAGCCAGACGGACCTCTACGGCGCCATGCAGGACCTCGCGGGCCTGCTGGCCGAGTTCCGGCCGGACGTGATCCACCTCCACCACCTCCTGCTGATCGGACAGGAGTTCATCCCGATGGCGCGGCGCATCCTGCCGGAGGTGCGGATCGTGCTGACGCTGCACGACTACTACCTCATCTGCTCCCACGACGGCCTGATGGTGAAGACCGAGGGGCGGCGCCGCTGCGACCGCGCCTCCCCGGCCGATTGCCACGCCTGCTTCCCGGCCGTCACGCCCGAGCGCTTCCTGCTGCGCGAGCTGTCGCTCAAGACCGCGCTCGGCGCCGTCGACCGCTTCGTCGCGCCGAGCGAATTCCTGCGCCGCCGCTTCGTGGACTGGAGCCTCGACCCGGACCGGATCGTCGTGATCCCGAACGGTCGCCCGGCCGTGCCGGCCGCCCTGCCCCGGCCTACGGGACGCCGCCGCACCTTCGGCTATTTCGGCAACCTGAACCCGTGGAAGGGCCTCACGGTCCTGCTCGAGGCGGCCGCGCGGCTGCGCGACATCGATCCCGACTTCGAGCTCCGCATCCACGGCGGCGCGCCCTTCCAGAGCGAGGCCTTCCTGGCCGATCTCGAGGCGGGCTTCCGGGCCGCCGGTCCCGCGGTGGTGCGGCTCGGGCCCTACCGGCCGGAGGAGCTGCCGGACCTCATGGCCCGCGTCGACTGGGCCGTCGTGCCCTCCATCTGGTGGGAGAACGCCCCGCTCGTCATCGGCGAGGCGCGCCTGCACGGCCGGCCCGTCATCGCGAGCGGCATCGGCGGCATGGCGGAGGCGGTGCGCGACGAGATCGACGGCCTGCTCGTGCGGCCGGACGATCCGGCCGATCTCGCCCGCGTCATGGCGCGGGCGATGCGCGAGGAGGGCCTGTGGGACCGCCTCGCCGCCGAGGCGGCCCCGCCGCCCGGCATGGACGCGATGGCGCGCGCGCATCTCGACCTGTTCGGGTCGCTCGCCGCGCCGGCCGGGAGGGCCTGATGGCAGCCGAGGCACGATCCGAGACCGTCCCGCGCGGACCGGAGGCCGGCACGGCCGTCCGGGGCCGCATCGACGCGATCGACGGCAGCCACCTCTTCGGCTGGGTCCACGACGGCGCGAACCCGCAGGACCGCCTGGCCGTCGAGGTCACGCTCGACGGCGCCGTCGTCGCGACGGGCACGGCCGACCGGGCCCGCGTGGATCTCCGCCGCAACGGCATCGGCGACGGGAGCCACGCCTTCGACCTCGCCCTGTCGGACGCGCTCCTGGCCGCCCGCGATCGGCTCGCCGTGGCGGCGATCTCGCCCTCGACGGGCGAGCGCGTGCCGCTGCAGAAGCCGGCCGCGGCCGAGCTCGCCGCCGAAGCCGTCATCGCGACGCCGCTCGCCGGCATCCTCGACAAGCTCGAGATCCTGGTCGCGACGCAGCGCAAGCTGATCCTGTCGCAGCGCGATCTCCTGCGGGGCCAGGCGGCGAACGACGTGTCGTCGCTCGCCGACCGCACGGGCGACCTGGAGGTGCTGCTCGCCACCGCCCGGGTCGCCCGCGACGAGACCGCCGCCCGGTTCGACGCGCTGGACCTCTTCCTCCTGCGCTTCGACACGACGCTCGCCGGCCTCGCGACCCGCGTCGACGCGCTGGGCCGGGAGGTCGCGGCCCCGCTCCGGCAGATGCTGCTCGTCGTGGGCGGCCTCGCGTCCGCCGCCACGATCGCGGCGATCGTCGCGATCGCGACCCTCATCCTGAGGCATTGACCATGTCGAAGACCCTCCACGTCGTGGCCGCCCCGGCGGCGGCCGAGCGCGAGCCGGCACCGCTCTTCGATCGGCTGGGCGGCGCCCAGTGCCACTGGGCGATCCTGGGCGACGGCGCCGTGCTCGTCGTCGGCGCGGCCGCGGACCGCTCCGTCCGGCTGCTCGCGCGCCCCGGCCTCGCCGACGCGCCGGCCCGCGAGGTGCATCCGCAGACCTGGCCCCGGGCCGGCCGCGACGGCAGCGCGGCCTTCGGCTTCGCGGCCATCGTCGCGCCCCGGGAGGCGGGCGGCCGCATCGGCGCCCTGTCGCTGGCGAGCCGCGCCGGCCGGGCGCCGCTCCGCCTGCCCCGCCAGCCGGCCCCGGTCGACGACCTCGTGGACGCCATGGCGGCCGATTGCGGGGCCGCGTTCGGGGACGTCGTCGAGGCGCTGGTCGAGACCGTCGCGACGGCACCGCCGGCCGGCGCCGCCGCGATCGCGGCCGCCGCCCTCCTCCTGCGGAAGGCCGGCCGCGGCTCCGGCTTCGTCGAGATCGTGGGCGAGCTCGACGGGGCGAGCTTCGTCCAGGGCTGGTCCGCGGACCTGCCGGCCGGCCACACGCGGCTCGTCGTCGTCGGCGAGGGCATCGCGCTCGCGACGATCGACGCCGCGACCTTCGAGCGGGCCGATCTCGACGGCGCCGCGCACGGCTTCTTCGGCCTCGTCGCCGGGGCCGACCGGCTCGAGACCGTGCGGCACCTCTTCTTCCGCACCCACGAGCAATGGCGCTGCCTCGACATCTACGACCGCCGGCT
>JAEUAC010000376.1 GCA_019695455.1 Methylorubrum extorquens
CTCCGATCCGCCCCCGGCGGGAGGCAGCCATGCGGCCGGCGCGTGTCGTCCGCGCGGCCGCGAGGGATGCGGGCGGCCGGCGGGCGTGCCACAGGGGCTGCGGAGGACGTCCCATGAATCAGGCCGATCTGAGCGTCGCGCGTCGCTGGTCCATCCTGGCCGGCGCGGCCATCCTGCTCAGCCTCGCCATGGGCATGCGGCAGAGCTTCGGGCTCCTGCAGCCCCACATGGTGCGCGACCTCGGCATCACGACGTCCGACTTCGCCTTCGCGCTCGCCATCCAGAACATCGTCTGGGGCGTGACGCAGCCCTTCGTCGGCATGGCGGCGGATCGCTGGGGCGTCCGCTGGGTGACGCTCGCGGGCGTCGCGATCTACGGGCTCGGCCTCTGGCTCATGCTGGTCGCGACCTCGGCCTTCGCGCTCACGCTCGGTGCCGGGTTCTGCGTCGGCCTCGCCCTCTCCTGCACGGCGTCCAGCGTCGCCATGAGCGTCACGTCCCGGACGGTCTCGCCGGCCAAGCGCTCGGTCGCCATGGGGGCCGTCTCGGCGGCCGGCTCGCTCGGGCTCGTCCTCGCCTCGCCGCTCGCCCAGACCCTCATCACCCAGGCGGGCTGGCAGAGCGCCGTGATCGCCTTCCTCGGCCTCGCGGCCGTCATGGTGCCGGCCGCGATCGGCACGGGCGGGGCGGACCGGCTCGACCGGGCGGGCGCGGCCTCCGACCTGTCGCTCGGCCGCACCGTCGCGGCGGCGCTCGGCCATTCGGGCTACCTCGTGATGGCGGTCGCGTTCTTCGTCTGCGGCCTGCAGCTCGTCTTCATCACGACGCACCTGCCGACCTACCTGGCCAATTGCGGCATGGACCCGACGGTCGGCGCCTCGGCGCTCGCCGCCATCGGCCTCTTCAACGTGATCGGCTCGTATCTCTTCGGCTGGCTCGGCGGACGCTACCCGAAGCAGCTCCTGCTCGGCGGCGTCTACATCCTGCGCTCGCTCTTCGTGGCCGCCTACTTCATGCTGCCCGCCACGCCCGCCTCGACGCTGGTCTTCGCGGCCGCCATGGGGACGCTGTGGCTCGGCGTCGTGCCGCTCGTGAACGGGCTCGTGGCCGAGCTGTTCGGCCTGCGCTACATGACGACGCTCGCCGGCATCGCCTTCTTCTCGCACCAGGTCGGCTCGTTCTTCGGCGCCTGGGGCGGCGGCGTGATCTACGACGCGCTCGGCTCCTACGACCGCGCCTGGCAGGCGGCGGTCGTCATCGGCCTGATCGCCGGCTGCTTCCAGATGACGATGAACGTGGTCCCGCCCGCGACCGCCGATCCGGCGGGGACGCCCGTGCCCCGTCCGGCCTGAGGGCGGACGACGGGGCGGGGGGCGGCCCGACCGCCGGCCTCGCTCGCCGACGCTTCGATCCTCGCCGTCGGCACGGATGATGATGGGGCGAACTGACCGACCCGGGTCAGGCGGCGTGGGGCGTCGCGTCCTGGGTGAGGACGGCGTAGAGGGCGCTCGCGTCCCGGGCGCCGCGGATGCGGTCGTGGATGCCGGGCTCCCGCAGCATGCGGGCGACGCGGGCCAGCGCCTTGAGGTGGTCGGCGCCCGCGCCCTCGGGCGCGAGCAGCAGGAACAGCATGTCGACGGGCTCCCCGTCGAGCGCCTCGAAGTCGATCGGCTTCTCCAGCCGCGCGAACATGCCGAACATGCCCCCGAGCTTCGGGAGCTTGCCGTGCGGGATCGCGATGCCCTCGCCGATGCCCGTCGATCCCAGCCGCTCGCGCTGCAGGAGCGTGTCGAAGATCTCGCGCTCGTCGCGGCCCACGAGACGGGCCGCGTGCGAGGCGAGGTCCTGCAACGCCTGCTTCTTCGAAACGGCCTTGAGGGACGGGGCAACGGCCTCGGGACTCAGAAAGTCGAGCTGTGGCATCGGTCTCGGGCTCGGGACGGAGGGAAACCGGCCATTCGCGTGGCACGACGGCCAGCGGAACGTCCGGCCAGGGCGTTCAGGTCCCGTCGGTCGGCGGATCGACCCAGCCGATCGTCCCGTCGTTGCGGCGATATACGACGTTCACCCGGCCATTGCCAGCATGCCGGAAGACGAGCGCGGCGGCGCCCGTGAGGTCGAGCTCGACCACGGCCTCGCCGACGCTCATCCGGTCGAGCCGCTTGGTCGTCTCCGCGATGACGATCGGGTGGAATTCCTGGCCCTGGTCCTCGTCGTCCTCCAGGTCGTCGCCGACGACGGGAGCCTCGAGGATCGCGTAGCTGCTCTGGGCGCCGCCGCCGCCGCTGCGGGGCTCGCCCAGCCTGTCCTTGATGCGGCGCTTGTAGCGGCGCATCCGCTTCTCGATGCGGATCGCGCTCTGGTCCAGGCTCGCATAGGCGTCGCCGGCCGTGCCCGAGGCCTCCAGCATGACGCCGCTCGGCAGGGTCACCACGCAATCGGTGCGGAACCCCGTGCCGTCTCGCGACACCGTCACCTGACCCGAACCGCTGCCGTCGGCGTACTTGGCGATGGCCGCCTGCACGCGCGCCTCGACCTGGCCGCGGAAGGAGTCGCCGATATCGAGGTTCTTGCCGGTGATCCTGATGGTCATGTGGTCTTCACCTTTCTCGACCCTGCGTCGGGGGGCGCATCGGTCACCGAACGTGGGTCCGCGGGGACGCCCCGTCAATCGGCGGCCGCGTCCGCGAGGGCGGAGCGGGCCGCGTGCAGGGCGATGCCGGCCGCGGTCGCGACGTTGAGCGAGTCGAAGCCGGGCGCCATCGCGATCCGGGCCGAGCGGAGCCGGCCGAGGAGGGCGGCCGGCAGGCCGGGGCCCTCCGCGCCCACGAGGAGCGCCGTGCGGGACGGCCAGGCCATCCGGTCCACCCGCGCCTCGCCGCGAGGACCGAGCGCCACCGGCTCGAACCCGGCCGCGACGAGGTCCGCCACCATGGCGTCCTCGCTGCCGCCGCGCCGGAACGGCACCGTCAGGGCCGCCCCGACCGAGACCCGGATCGCCTTGCGGTAGAGCGGGTCGCAGCTCGCGCCGTCGAGGACCACGGCGTCCGCCCCGAACGCCGCGGCGTTGCGGAACAGGCCGCCGACGTTGTCGTGGTTCGCGATCCCGACGAGGCCGAGGACGAGCGCCGGCCGACCGGGGGGCGGCAGCAGGGCCGCGACGGCGGGTTCGGGGACGCGGATCCCGATCGCCAGGAGGCCGCGGTGGATCGAGAAGCCGACGACCGCGTCCAGTACCTCCCGGCCGGCGACGTAGACCGGCACGTCCGGCGGCGCCGCGGCCAGGAGGTCCGCCTCCGCGTCGAGGCGGTGCGCGGCGATCAGGATCGAATCCGGCCGGAAGCGGCAGCGATCCGACAGCAGGGTGCGGACCACCACGGTCCCCTCCGCCACGAACCGGCCCGGCCGCCCGGCGAGGTCGCGGTCCCGCACGGCCCGGTAGGGCGCGAGCCGCGGATCGTCGGCATCGGAGACCGGGACGGGAACCGATCGGCCCGTCGCGGCATGCTGTCCGACATCGCACATTCGGGAGCTCCAGGGTCGGGCGCCGGGGTCGAGGCCTATAAAGGGGCCGTGTGATTCACGATCGGAGCACGCGTTCGGCGCTCCGCTGCGGCACGAGGACGGACGATGGAGAGCGAACGAGACCGGCTGATCCGCGAAAAGGCTTATCAGCTCTGGGAAGACGGCGGCAGGCGCGACGGCGCGGCCGAGACGCATTGGGCGGAGGCGGAGCGCAGCTTCGCGGCCGGCAGCGAGGGATCGGCCGACCTGCCGCCCGCGGCCCTGTCGGACGCCCCGGCGGCGAAGAAGCCCCGCAAGGCGGCATCGGCCGCGGGCGAATCCGCCCCGGCCGAGGCGAAGCCCGCGAAGGCGCCCGCCAAGGGGCGGGGCAAGGGAGCCCCGGCGGGCGGAGCCGCGGGCGCGTGACGGGGTCCGGCGCGTTCGGCGAGGCCCTCCTGCTCGATTTCGACGGGACGCTCGCGCCGATCGCGCCGAACCCGGACGCCGTCCGCGTCCATCCGGACCTGCCCGGCCTGCTGGCCGATCTGCGCGACCGCCTCGGCGGCGCGCTGGCCATCGTGACCGGGCGGCCCATCGCCGACATCGACCGCTTCCTGCCCGGCCTGGATCTCGACGTCTGCGGCCTGCACGGGCTCGACCGTCGCGTCGGCGGCCGGCACGAGCCGCTCGGCCTGCCGTCTCTCGCCGCCGACGTGGCGGCGTTGCGGGACGTCCTGTCGGCCTGTCCCGGCACGCTGGTCGAGGACAAGGGGGTAGGCGTCGCCGTGCATTGGCGGCAGGCGCCGGCCCACGAGGCCGAGGCGCGCGCCGCGATCGACCGGGTCGCGGCCCGGCTCGGCCCGGCCTACCGCATCCAGGAGGGCAAGGCCGTGCGCGAGATCGTGCCGGCCGAGGCGGGCAAGGGGAAGGCCGCCGCCTTCCTGGCGCGGCTGCCGCCCTATGCGGGCCGCACGGCCGTGTTCGTCGGCGACGACGTCACGGACGAGGCGGCGTTCCGGTCCGTCCAGGACATGGGCGGCACCGGCGTGAAGATCGGGCCGGGCGACACGGCGGCGCGCCGTCGCCTCGGTTCGCCCGACGACCTGCGGGATCGCCTCGCCGTCTGGCGTCGCGGGGGCGACGGCCCGGCCGGGTGGCCGGCGTCGTGACCGTCGGTCCGGCCAAGCTTGGGAACCGAAGCTTAAGCGGCCCGGTTCTCTCATCGGTGTTCTGGGGGTAGGCGTTCGATGGGTTCGACCGGAGAGGCGCGGACTGCATCGCTGTCGGGGAGCGTTCTTCCCCTGGCCCGCGATCTCGGTCACGGCAAGCGGAGGTCGGACCCGGCTCGCGGTCCCGGCGGCCAACTCGGCGCGCAGGCGACCGGCGGCGGGTCCTCCGAAGCCCAGCGCCCGACGGGGCGGCTCGTCGTCGTGTCGAACCGCGTGCCCGTTCCGGGGAAGCGCGGCGCGTCGGGCCCGGGCGGCCTTGCGGTCGCCCTGGAGGCGGCCCTGACCGAGCATGGCGGGCTCTGGTTCGGCTGGTCCGGCGAGTCGCGGGCGGCGATCGACGCCGATGCCGTCGAGCGCAAGGAGCGGGGCCGCATCACGTTCGCCGTGACCGACCTCACCAAGCGCGACGTCGACGAATACTACCTCGGCTTCTCGAACCGGGCGCTCTGGCCGATCTGCCATTACCGGCTGGACCTCGCCCATTACGACGAGGCGGAGACGGCGGCCTATTTCCGGGTCAACGCGCTCTTCGCCCGCAAGCTCGCCGCGCTGCTCGAGCCCGACGACACCATCTGGGTCCACGACTACCACCTCATCCCGATCGGGGCGGAGTTGCGCTCGCGCGGCGTGCAGGGGCCGATGGGCTTCTTCCTGCACATCCCGTGGCCGGCGCCCGAGGTGGTCAGCGCGCTGCCCGCCTACCACCGCCTGCTCCTCGCCATGACGGCCTACGACGTCATCGGCTTCCAGACCCCGCGCGACGCCTCGAATTTCGGCCATTGCCTCGTCGAGGAGGGGATCGCGACCGATCTCGGCGGCGGGCTCTACGCCTGCGGCGACCACACGATCCGCGTCGCGGCCTACCCGATCGGCATCGACACGGAGGCGTTCGAGATCTCGGCCGCGAAGGCCGAGAACGCGCCGGCCGTCCGCCGCATGACGGCGACGCTCACGGACCAGAAGCTCGTCATCGGCGTCGACCGGCTGGATTATTCGAAGGGGATCGAGGAGCGGATCGCCGCCTTCCGCTGCTACCTCGAGCGCCATCTCGGCGACACGGGCCGGGCCACCTACCTGCAGGTGACGCCGAAGTCCCGGTCGGAGGTGCCCGAGTACCGGCACCTGCAGCGCGAGGTCGCCGAGCGCGTGGGCGAGGCCAACGGCGCCTTCGCCGACGTCGACTGGACGCCCATTCGCTACATC
This sequence comes from Methylorubrum extorquens, assembly GCA_019695455.1. Taxonomy (GTDB): domain Bacteria; phylum Pseudomonadota; class Alphaproteobacteria; order Rhizobiales; family Beijerinckiaceae; genus Enterovirga; species Enterovirga extorquens_A. Next base: position 5,937 of record JAEUAC010000376.1, read on the forward strand.
AACCGCAACATCCCGCACACGACCCTCACGGGCCTCTACCGGGCCGCCCATGTCGGGCTGGTCACGCCGCTGCGGGACGGCATGAACCTCGTCGCCAAGGAATACGTGGCCTGCCAGGACCCGGAGGATCCGGGCGTCCTCGTCCTGTCGCGCTATGCCGGGGCGGCGGCCGAGATGCGGGGCGCGCTCCTCGTCAATCCCTACGACACGGCGGGCACGGCCGGGACCGTCGCCCGGGCGCTCGCCATGCCGCTCGCCGAGCGGCGCGAGCGGCATGCGGCCATGATGGCCCACCTGCGGGCGCACACGGTGTCGGGCTGGTGGCGCGGCTTCATCGAGGCGCTCGCCACCGTGGGCGCCGGCGCCGCGAGCCGGCAGGATTCCGAACCTGCCTGAGGCGGCCTCGCCGTCGGGGGGCGCGACGCCCGGGCCGGGCGGCGTGTCCTTCGCCCTGCGGGCGCCGGATGCGGAGCGGGTCGAGCTGTGCCTCTTCGCGCCCGGCGCGGCGCACGAGGCGCGGCGCGTGGCGCTGGACCGCGACGGCGACGCCTGGCGTGCCTTCGTGCCGGGTCTCGCGCCGGGGCAGCTCTACGGCTACCGCGTCCACGGTCCCTACCGGCCGGGCGACGGCCACCGCTTCAATCCGCACAAGCTCCTGATCGACCCCTACGCGCGGCTCCTGTCGGGGCCCGTGCTCTGGGACGACGCGCTCTACGGCTTCGACCGCGACGCGGCGGACGGCGACCTCTCCTTCGACACCCGCGATTCGGCGCCCTTCTGTCCGCGCTCGGTCGTCGTCGATCCGGCCTTCGACTGGGGGGACGACCGGCCTCCCGCCCGGCCCTGGCCCGAGACGATCCTCTACGAGGCCCATGTCCGCGGCCTGACGATGCGGCATCCGGCCGTTCCGCCGGCACTGCGCGGCACCTACGAGGCCCTCGGCCACCCGGTGGTCGTGGACCACATGGTCCGGCTCGGCGTGACGGCGCTGGAGCTCCTGCCGATCCATGCCTTCGCGGACGACCGCTTCCTCGTCGACCGGGGGCTCGCGAACTACTGGGGCTACTCGACGCTCGCCTTCTTCGCGCCCGAGCGGCGCTATCTCGGGCCGGCCGGCATCCCGGGCCTGAAGGGCGCGATCCGGGCGCTGCACCGGGCCGGCATCGAGGTGATCCTCGACGTCGTCTACAACCACACGGCCGAGCTCGAGGAGACGGGGCCGACCCTCTCGTTCCGGGGCATCGACAACGCCGGCACGTACCGGCCCCGCCCCGGCGACCGCCGCCGCACGGACAACATCACGGGCTGCGGCAACGCGATCGACGCCTCGCGGCCCGGGCCGCGCGCCCTGATCCTGGATTCGCTTCGCTTCTGGCTGGAGGAATACCGGGTCGACGGCTTCCGGTTCGACCTCGGACCCGTCCTCGGCCGCGACCCGGACGCCTTCGACGCCGGGTGCGCCCTGTTCCGGGCCATGCGGGACGACCCCGTGATCGCGCGGGCCAAGCTCGTCGCCGAACCCTGGGACCTCGGGCCGGACGGATACCGCCTCGGCGATTTCCCGGCGCCGTTCGCGGAATGGAACGACCGCGCCCGGGACGGCTACCGGCGCTTCTGGCGGGGCGACGCGGGCAGCCTGACCGGCTTCGTCCGGGCGCTCGCGGGCTCCCGCGAGGTGTTCGAGCGCTCCGGCAGGGCGCCCCAGGCCTCCGTGAACTACGCGGCCTCCCACGACGGCTTCCCGACGGCCGACGTCGCGGCCTTCGCCGAGCGCCACAACGCGGCGAACGGGGAGGGCAATCGCGACGGACACGGCGACAACCTCTCCTGGAACGGCGGCGTCGAGGGCCCGACGGACGATCCCGCGATCCTCGCCCGGCGCGCCCGCGACCGGCGCAACCTCCTCGCCTCCGCCTTCCTGTCGCTCGGCTCGCCCATGCTCCTCGCCGGCGACGAGTTCGCCCGGAGCCAGGGCGGCAACAACAACGCCTATTGCCAGGACAACGCGACGAGCTGGCTCGACTGGGAGGCCGCCGCCGATCCCGACCTCCCGGCCTTCGTCGCGCGCCTGGCGTCCATCCGCCGCGCGCATCCCGCGCTCCGGCGCATCGCCTTCCTCACGGGCGAGCCCGGGCCCGACGGGCGGCCGGACGTCGCCTGGCTGCGGCCGGACGGGACGCCCCTGCAGCCGGCCGATTGGCACGACGACGGCCTGCGCGCCTTCGCCATGCTGACGGGCGGCGCCGACGGTCCGCCGCTCCTCCTCGTCGTCAACGGCGGCACGCGGGACCTCGCCGTGCCGCGGCCCGGCCCGGAGGCCGGTTCGGGATGGCGCGCGCTGCTCACGACGGCGACGTCGACGGGCGCTGCGGACGGGTCCGAACACCCGCGGGACCGGCCCGGAACATTCGCAGTGGCGGCCCGTTCGGCAGTTCTGTTCGAAGCCACTCAACCATAGCGGGACACCATCATGCGGCGACGGCACGCCATGCCGTTCGGGGCCGAGCTGACGGAACGCGGCACGCGCTTCGCACTCTGGGCCCCGAGCGCCCGTTCGGTCGCGCTGATGGTGGACGGCCGGGAGATCCCCATGGCGCCGTCCGACGGCGGCTGGCGGAGCTGCCTCGTCCCGGACGTGGGCGCCGGCGCGCGCTACGGCTACGCCATCGACGGCGGCGATCCCGTCCCGGACCCGGCCTCCCGCTTCCAGCCCGACGACCTGCTCGGCCTCAGCGAGGTCGTCGATCCGCGCGCCTACGACTGGCAGGATCGCGGCTGGGCCGGCCGCCCGTGGGAGGAGGCCGTGATCCGCGAGGTCCATGTCGGGACGGCCACGCCGGAGGGCACCTTCCGGGCGCTCGCCGACCAGCTCGAATCCATCCGCGACACGGGGTTCACGCTCGTCGAACTCCTGCCGATCGCCGACTTTCCGGGGCGTCGCAACTGGGGCTACGACGGCGTCCTCACCTATGCGCCGGATTCGGCCTATGGCCGCCCCGAGGACCTGAAGCACCTCGTCGATCGCGCCCACGCGCTCGGCATCGGCATGGTCCTCGACGTCGTCTACAACCACTTCGGCCCGATGGGGAACTATCTCCACTCCTACGCCAAGCAGTTCTTCACCGAGCGCCACCAGACGCCCTGGGGCGCGGGCATCAACTTCGACGGCGAGAACGGCCGTCCGGTGCGCGACTACTTCATCCACAATGCGCTCTACTGGCTCGAGGAGTACCATTTCGACGGGCTGCGCTTCGACGCCGTGCACGCGATCAAGGACGACAGCCCGACCTGGGTGGTGGCCGAGATCGCGGAGCGGTGCCGCGCCGCCCATCCCGGCCGGCCGATTCACCTGATGCTGGAGAACGAGGCGAACGAGGCGCGCTGGCTCGAGCGGGACGCATCGGGACGCCCCGTCCTCGACACGGCGCAATGGGCGGACGACATCCACCATTGCTGGCACGTCCTCCTGACGGGCGAGAGCGAGGGCTACTACGAGGACTTCGCCGACGATCCGGTCGGCCGCCTGGGCCGCGCGCTGGCGGAGGGGTTCGTCTACCAGGGCGAGCCCTCGGCGCATGCGGGCGGCACGCCGCGCGGCGAGCCCTCCGGGCACCTGCCGCCCTCGGCGTTCGTCGCCTGCCTCCAGAACCACGACCAGATCGGCAACCGGGCCCTCGGCGAGAGGCTGTCCACGCTGGTGCCGGAACCGAAGCTGGCGCTGGCCCGGGCGGGCCTGCTCCTCGCGCCGCAGATCCCGATGCTGTTCATGGGCGGGGAATGGTCGGCCTCGCAGCCTTTCCCGTTCTTCGTCGATTTCGCGGACGACCCCGAGCTCTCCAAGGCGGTCCGGGACGGCCGCCGGCGGGAGTTCCAGCACTTCGCAGCCTTCAAGGACCCGGATTCGGTGCCCGACCCGACGACCGAGGACACCTTCCGGTCCGGCATCCTGGACCCGGCCGAGGCCGGACGGGAGCCGCACGCGGCCGTCCTCGCCGACACGCGCGACCTCATCGGCCGCAGGCTCGCCCATGTCGTGCCCCTGACCCGCACCGCGTTCGGCGGCGGCACGTACCGCGTCCTCGACGGGGACGGCCTGCTCGTCGAATGGCACTTCGCGGCGGGCACGCTCGCCTTCGTGGCCAATCTCGGCGACCGGCCGCTCGCGATCGAGCGCCCGGCGGGCGACCTCGTCTGGACCAACGCGCCGACCGGCGGGCCGCTGCCCGCCTGGACCGGCCTCTTCACCGTGGAGCCGACCCGTGAGCGCTGATCTCGACCGGCTCGCGGGCCTCGTCGGCGTTCCCGGCCAGTACACGGACGCCTTCGGCCACGAGGTCGCCGTCGACGACGGACGCCGCGCCGGCCTGCTCGGCCATCTCGGCTTTCCGGCGGAGACGCCGGGCGATCTCGCCGACAGCCTCGCCCGGGCGGAACGCCGTCAGGCGCGGCTGGTCCCGTTCCTCGTCGTGGCCGAGGCCGGGCGCGTCGCCGAGGTCGCGCTCGGCGGCAGGGCGTCTGGACCTGCCGCGTGGCGGATCACGGACGAGGCGGGCCGCGTCCGCGAGGGGCGCAGCGAGATCCGCCAGGCGGACGGACGGGCCGTCCTCCGTCTGCCCGTGCTGCCGCCGGGCTACCACGCGCTCGTCGTGACGGCCGGCGGATCGTCGGCCGAGGCGACGCTCGTCGCGGCCCCGCCGCGCTGCTGGCAGCCGGGCTGGATCCGGGACGGCCGCAAGGCGTGGGGGCTCGCGGCCCAGATCTACGCGCTGCGCTCCGGCCAGGACCTCGGGATCGGCTCCTACGCGGATGTCGGGGAAGCGGCCGCCGCCGCGGGCGCGCTCGGGGCGGCCTTCGTGGGGCTCAGCCCCGTCCACGCGCTGTTCGAATCCGACCGGACCAAGATCTCGCCCTACTCGCCCTCGTCGCGGCTGATGCTCGAGACGCTGCACATCGATCCCCGTTCGGTGCCGGGCTTCGCGGGAAGCCGCGCGGCCTCGCTCCTCGACGACGAGGGGCGCGCGGCCCGCATCGCGGCCCTGCGGGCCGCTCCGCTCGTCGACCATGCGGGCGTCTGGGCGGAGCTCTCGCCCGTGCTCGCCGCGCTCTGGGCCGAGCGCCGGGGCGTCGGGGACGACGGGTTCGACGCCTTCCGCCGCGACGGCGGAGCCCTCCTGCAGGACCACGCCGTGTTCGAGGCCCTGTCGGCGCAAGGCCGCGAGACCGGGGCCGGCTGGGTCGGCGAATGGCCGGACGCGCTGCGCCACTCCCGCTCCGACGCCGTGCGGGACTTCGCGCGCACCCAGGCCGACCGCGTCGCCTACCATGCCTGGCTGCAATACCAGGCGGACCGCCAGCTCGCGGCGGCCTCCGCCGCCGCCCGGCGCTCCGGCATGTCCGTCGGCCTCTACCGCGATCTCGCCGTCGGCTCCGACCGGGGCGGTTCCGAGGTGTGGTCCACGCCCGAGCGCTTCGCCGCCACCCTCTCGATCGGGGCGCCGCCCGACCTCCTCGCGCCCAACGGCCAGGATTGGGGCCTGCCGCCCCTGCACCCGCTCGCCCTCGAGGAGACGGGACTCGCGGCGTTCCGCGACCTGGTGCGCGCCAACATGCGCCATGCGGGCGCGATCCGCATCGACCACGCCTTCCAGCTCGCGCGGCTGTACCTCATCCCGTCCGGCGAGGGCGGGCAGCGGGGCGCCTACGTGGCCTACCCGTTCGAGGCGATGCTGGCCGTTCTCCGGCTGGAGAGCCACCGCTCGCGCTGTCTCGTCATCGCGGAGGATCTCGGGACGGGGCCGGCGGGCTTCTCCGACGCCATCATGCGGTCCGGCCTCCTGTCCTACCGGGTGCTCACCTTCGAGCGCACGCCCGACGGCGGCTTCGTGGCGCCGGAGGCCTACCCGGTCGAGGCCCTGTCCGTGATGACGACGCACGACCTCCCGACCTTCGCGGGCTGGTGGCGCGGCCTCGACACGGAGCTCCGCCTGACGCTCGGCACCTACGATGCGGCGCGTGCCGAATCGGAGCGCGCGGAGCGCGTGACCGACCGCGCCAGGCTCGCGGAGGCGCTGCATGCGGAGCGGCTGCTGCCCGGGGCCGAGGCGCCCGAGGCGCCGCCCGCGGAGGCGGCCCTGCGCTTCCTCGCCCGCACGAGATCGGCGCTCAACGCCGTGCAATACGAGGACGTCGTGGGATCCCTGAACCAGCCGAACATGCCGGGCACCACGGAGGGCCATCCGAACTGGCGCCGGAAGCTCGAGCAGGATCTCGAGACGATCGCGGCGCCCGGCGGGCCGCTCCCGCGCGTCGACTCAGCAATCGGGTCCGAGGGCAGGGGGCATCTCACGGCCGTGAGCCCGCTCGCCGCCCCGCCGCCGCGTGCGACCTACCGCTTCCAGTTCCACAAGGACTTCACGTTCGACGACGCCGCGGCCGTGGTGCCGTATCTCGAGGCGCTCGGCATCAGCCACGTCTACGCCTCGCCCATCGCGAAGGCCCGGCCCGGTTCGACCCACGGCTACGACATCGTCGACCACGGCAGCATCAATCCCGAACTCGGGGGCGAGGACGGGTTCGTCCGCCTGTCCGAGCGCCTGAAGCAGCATGGGCTCGGCCTGATCGTCGACATCGTGCCGAACCATCTCGGCGTCGGCGGGGCCGACAACGGCTGGTGGCTGTCGACCCTCGAATGGGGCCAGCTCTCGCCGCACGCGGCCGTGTTCGACGTGGATTGGGAGCGTCTGGGCGCCGGCGGCAAGCTCGTCGTGCCCGTGCTCGGCGACCGCTACGGCGTGGCGCTCGAGAAGGGCGACCTCGTCCTCAAGTTCGACGCCGACGAGGGCGCCTTCGCGGTCTGGCACTTCGAGCACAAGCTGCCGCTCTCGCCGCTCTCCTACCCGCTGGTCCTCGACCGGGCGCTCGCCGCGTTGGACGAGCTCGGCGGCCATGCCGACCTGATCGCCGTCTCCGAGCGGCTGCGCGCCATGGCCGAGGAGCCGAGCGTGGAGCGTCGCGCGGGGTTCCCGGCCGAGGCCGAGACCCTGAAGGCGCGGCTCGCGGCGGCGGTGGCGGAGTCGGCCGAGCTGCGGCGGGCCGTGGAGCGAGCGGTCGCGGTGGTGAACGGCGTGCCGGGCCTGCCGGAGAGCTTCGGCACCCTGCACCGCATCATCGAGATGCAGGCGTTCCGTCCCGCGCACTGGCGGGTGGCGGCGAGCGACATCAACTACCGCCGCTTCTTCGACATCAACTCGCTCGCCGGCATCCGCGTGGAGGACCCGGCCGTGTTCGCGGCCGCGCACGCCCTGATCTTCCGCCTCGTGCGCGAGGGCCGGATCCAGGGGCTGCGCATCGACCACGTCGACGGCCTCGCCGATCCCGAGGGCTATCTCCAGGCGCTCCAGGGCGAGGTCGGCCCGGGCTTCTACGTCGTCGTCGAGAAGATCCTGGAGCCCGGCGAGGCGCTTCGGCCCTGGCCGGTCGCCGGAACGACGGGCTACGACGTCCTGAACCTGATCGACGGCGTCCTGGTGGATGCGGGCGCCAAGGACGCGCTCACGCGGATCGACCGCGCCTTCACGGGCGTCGAGGCGAGCTACGGCGAGCAGCTGCGCG
>JAEUAC010000171.1 GCA_019695455.1 Methylorubrum extorquens
GAGCGCCGGCAGGAACAGCAGCGTCAGCACGGTGCCGGCGATGATGCCGCCCATCATGGCGTAGGCCATCGGCCCCCAGAACACCTCGCGGGAGATCGGGATCAGGGCGAGGCTCGCGGCCGCGGCCGTCAGCATGATGGGCCGCATGCGGTGCTCGGTCGCCTCGACCACGGCGTCCCAGGCCGGCCGGCCCGCCCGCCGCAGGTCGTCGATCTGCACGACCAGGATGACCGAGTTGCGGATCAGGATGCCGATCAGGGCGAGCACGCCGAGGATCGCGACGAAGCCCATCGGGGCGCCGGCCGGCAGGAGCGCCGCGACCACGCCGATCAGGCCCAGCGGCGCCACCGCCACGACGATGGCGAGCCGGCTGAAGCTCTGCAGCTGCACCATCAGGATCGTCGCCATGACGAAGAGCATCACGGGCACGATGGCGGCGATGGGGCCCTGCCCCTTCCCGCTCTCCTCCACGGCCCCCGCGATCTGCAGGCGGTAGCCCGCCGGCAGCGTCTTGACGAAGGCGTCGATGGAGGGCTGGAGCGCGGTCACGACCGTCGCCGGCTGGGTCGCGTCCCGCACGCTGGCCCGCACCGTGATGGTCGGGACGCGGTTGCGCCGCCAGACGACCGGCTGCTCGAGGTCGTAGCGGAAGGTCGCGATGGCGGCGAGCGGGACGGACTGGCCGTTGCGGCCGGGCAGCTGCAGGTTCTGGAAGGTCGCGATGGAGCCGCGCTCGGCCTCGCGGGCGCGGCCGACCACGTCCACGAGGTAGATCGAATCCCGAACCTGGGTCACGGCGGCGCCGCCCACGATGGAGTTCAGCGTCCGGGCGATGTCCTGCGAGGACACGCCGAGCTGGCGCGCCTTGTCCTGCAGCACGTCGACCTTCACGACCCGGGCCGGCTCGTTCCAGTCGAAGATGACCTGCCCGATGCGCTGGTCCGCCGCCATGCGGCCGGCGAGATCCTGCGAGAGGCGCCGCAGCACCTGGATGTCGGGGCCGCCGAGCCGGTAGGCGACGGGCCGCCCCACGGGCGGGCCGAGATCCATGTTGTGGATGTAGACGTCGGTCCCGACGAAGTCGCGGCTCGCGACCTGCTGGAGCCGGGCGCGCACCCGCTCGCGCGCCTCTAGGCTCTTCGTCACGATGACCATCTGGCCGAAATAGGGGTTCGGCGGCTGGACGTCGAAGGACAGGACGAAGCGCACCGCGCCCTGCCCGACATAGGACGACCAATGCGCGATGTCGGGATCGCCCCCGAGCTTCGTCTCGAAGCGGTCCATCTGCGACTTGGTCTCGGCGATCGACGCGTTCTGCGGCAGGCCCCAATCGACGATCAGCTCCGGCCGGTCGGACGAGGGGAAGAACTGCTGCTGGACGAAGCCCATCCCGTAGACGGAGAGCGCGAAGGTCGCGACCGTGGCGGCGATCGTCATCCAGCGCCAGCGCATGCAGAACCGGAGGACGCGCCCGAAGGCCCGCCCGAAGCGGCCCGGGCCGTGGCCCGCATGCTTCAGCGCGTTCGGCAGGATCGTGACGCCGAGGAGCGGTGTGAACAGGACGGCCACGATCCAGGACACGAGCAGCGAGACCGCGATCACGACGAACAGCGTGTAGGTGAATTCGCCGGCGGCCGAGCCGTTCAGGCCGACCGGGATGAAGGACGCGACCGTGACGAGCGTCCCGGTCAGCATCGGGAAGGCGGTCGTCGTCCAGACGGCGGTCGCGGCCTTCGCCAGCGTGTCGCCGACCTCCAGGCGGGCCACCATCATCTCGACCGCGATCATGGCGTCGTCGACGAGGAGCCCGAGCGCGATGATCAGCGCGCCGAGCGAGATGCGCTGGAGCGAGATGCCCCAGTACTGCATGACGACGAACGTGATCGCGAGCGTGAGCGGGATCGAGATGGCGACCACGAGGCCCGCACGCACGCCGAGGCTGATGAAGCTCACGGCGAGCACGATCACGACGGCCTCCAGAAGCGCCGTCGTGAAGCCGCCCACGGCCTCCTCGACGATGGCGGGCTGGTCCGCCACCTGGTGGATGCCGACGCCGATCGGCAGCTCGCCCTCGATGCGCCGCATCTCGGCCTTCAGGGCCTCGCCGAAATGGAGGAGGTTCGCGGCCGGCTTCATGCCGATCGCGAGGCCGATCGCCGGCTGTCCGTTGTAGCGGAACAGGGGGCTCGGCGGGTCGACGTAGCCGCGCCGTACCGTCGCCACGTCCGAGAGGCGGAAGAAGCGGTCCGCGATGCGCAGGTTGATGGCCTTGAGGCTCTCCTCCGACGCGAAGGACCCGGACACGCGCAGGCTGATCCGCTCCGGTCCCGCCTGCACGACGCCCGAGGGCGCGATGGCGTTCTGGGCCTGGAGCGTCGCGATGATCTGCTGCTGGTCGAGCCCGAGGGCGGCGATCTGGCGGGTGGAGAACTCGAGGTAGATCACCTCGTCCTGGGCGCCGACGAGCTGCACCTTGCCGACGTTCGGCACGGTCAGGACCTTCGCCCGCACGTCCTCGACGTAGTCGCGGAGCTGGCGCTGGGTGAGGCCGTCCGACGTGAACGCGTAGACGTTGCCGAAGACGTCGCCGAAATCGTCGTTGAAGGCGGGGCCGAGGACGCCGGACGGCAGGTCCGCCCGGATGTCGGAGACGATGTTGCGCGCCCGGACCCAGGTCGGCGCGACGTCGCGGGCCTTCGTGGTCTCCTTCAGGTTCAGGAAGATGGTCGTGTGGCCGGGCGACGTGATCGAGCGCGTGAAGTCCAGCGCCTCCAACTCCTCGAGCTTCTTCTCGATGCGCTCGGTGACCTGGCTGATCGTGTCCTCGACCGAGGCTCCCGGCCATTGCGCCGAGATCAGCATGGTCTTGATCGTGAAGTTCGGGTCCTCCTCGCGGCCGAGCTCGCGATAGGCCATCGCGCCGACCAGCATGAAGACGATCATGAAGTACCAGACGAGCGACCTGTGGTGCAGCGCCCAGTCGGAGAGGTTGAAGGTCTTCATCGCGCGGGCTGGTCCCCGATCCTGACGCTCTGCCCTGGCGAGAGGCTGTTCACGCCCGCCGTGACCACGCGCTCGCCCGCGGCCAGGCCCTCGAGCACGACGCGCACGGAGGCGGGGTCGCCCTCGGCCAGTCGGACCGGGCGCTGCGAGACGGTCTTCGCCTCGGGATCGACCACCCAGACGACGTCGCGTCCGTCCTGCTTCAGGAGCGCGGAGGCGGGAAGCTCGATGACGGGGCGCGCCGGCTTGGTCAGCGTCGCCGTGATGGTCGTGCCGAGCCTGAAGACCTGGGGCGCGTCGACGAGCGTCGCCAGGACGCGCCGGGTCCGGGTGGTCGCGTCGGCCTGCGGCGCGATCTCGCGCACCTGGGCGGCGGCCCGCACGGTCGGATCGAGCTGCAGCGACACGTCGAACCCCGTGCCGGTCGAGAGCTCGCGCGCGACCTCCTCGGGCACGTCGAAGGCGGCCTCGCGGATCGTCGGCCGGGCGACGGTCGCGACCATCTGGCCGGCCGACACCACCTGCCCGACCTCCGCCCCGATCGCCGTCACCACCCCGTCGATGTCCGAGCGCAGCTCCGCGTAGCCGAGCTGCTCGCGCGCCTTGACGAGGTTCGCCTCCGCGCGCCGCAGGGCGGCGGCGCTCGCCTGCCGGCCCTGCTGGGCGGCCTCGTACTGGGCGGGCGTCGCGGTGTTCTGGTCGAGCAGCGTCCGCTGCCGGGACTCCACGCCGCTCGCATTGGCGAACTGCGCCTGGGCCGTGAACACGTCGGCCTCGGCGGAGCGGACCGCGAGCCCGAGCGAGATCGGATCGATGGCGGCGAGCCGCGCGCCCGCCTTCACCTGGTCGCCGACCTCGACGTCGCGGGCGACGAGCCGCCCGAGGATGCGGAAGCCGAGGCTGACCCGGTAGCGCGGCTCGACGGTGCCCGTGAAGCCGAGCACCTGGCTCGCGCGCGGCGCGACCACGGCGGAGAGGACGGGCCGGATCGGGGGCGGCGGCGCGGCCTTCTCCGAGCAGCCGGCGAGGAGCGCGGCCGCCGGGAGGACGGCCGTCGCCAGGATGGCGAGGGCGCGGCCGCGGCTCATGGCGCGCGCCCCGTCGCGACGTTGACGCGCTCGCCCGGATGGAGGAGCTGGCCGCCGCGCGTCACGACGACCTGCCCGTCCGCGAGCCCGTCCCGCACGAGGAGGCGGCCGACCTCGTAGCCGGCGACCGTGACGGGGCGCAGCGCGACCGTCCCGTCGGCGGGGTCGACGACCCAGACGGCCGGCCGCCCGCCCGCCGAGGACAGGGCCGACCAGGGCAGCACGGCCGCGGGCTTCGCCTGGAGGCGCCCGGTCCCGACCACGGACGAGCCGAGCGTCATGCGGGCGGGCGGATCGAGGATCTCGAACTTGACCCGCACGGTGCCGTTGGCGGGATCGACCGTCGGCGACACCTCGCGGATGCGGGCGGTCGCCGTGACGCTCGGGTCGGAGACGAGGGCGATCCGGATCGTGTCGTCGCCGGGCTCGCCCGCGAGCAGCGATTCGTAGACGGAGAACACGGCGTCGCGCGGGCCGTCCTGGGCCAGCGTGAACACCGATTGCGCGGCCTGCACGACCTGGCCGGCCTCGACGTTGCGGGCCGTGATGATTCCCGCCGTGCCGGGCTTCAGCTCCGTCTGGCCGAGCTGGTCCTGGGCCGTGCCGAGCGCGGCGCGCGCGACGTCGAGCGCGCCCTGCGCGGCCCGGAACGCCTCCTCGGCCGCGTCCGCCTCCCGGCGCGTGGTGTAGCCCTGCCGGATCAGCGTCTTCTGCCGCTCGTTCGTGGAGGCGGCCTGGCTGAGCTGCGCCTCGGCGGCCTGGACGCCCGCCGCGGCCGCCTCCAGGTTGGCGCGCTGCTCCCGCGGATCGAGCGTCGCCAGCACCTGGTCGGCCGCGACCCGGTCCCCGACCTCCGCCCGACGCTCCACGACCCGGCCGCCGACCCTGAAGGAGAGCTCGCTCGTGACCCGCGCCATGACGTCGCCCGTGAGCACGATGTCGGTCGCGACGGGGCGGACGCGCACGGCCTCGGCGCCGACCTCGGTCGCGGCGCGGGGCGGCAGCCCCTCGTCGCGGCACCCGCCGACGGCGCCGGCCAGGATCAGCGCGAGCGCCGGACCCGGTCCCAGCCGTCGCGGCGACATCGCCCGCAGCCCCGCCACTCGAAAGCCTCCGTCCGTCGCCAGACCCGCTCCATATCGTTGACTAACCCGTCGGTCAACGAATACGGAAAGCCGTTGCCCGCGGGCGGCCGGGATGCGGGGATGTCGGGGATCAGGGCACGGCGGAAGGCGGAGCGGCCGGGCGAGATCCTGGAGGCCGCCTTCGAGGAATTCGTCCTGAACGGCTACGCCGCGACGCGGCTCGACGACGTCGCCGCGCGGGCCGGCGTCACCAAGGGGACGGTGTACTTCTACTTCGAGAGCAAGGAGCGCGTCTTCGAGGCCGCCATCCAGGAGCTGACCCGCGAGCCCTTCGCGGAGCTGATGGCCGGCCAGGCGCCCTGGACGGACGATCTCGCGGCCGACCTGCGCGCGTTCCTGGAGCGGCTGCACGCGTTCTGCTCGAACGACGCCCGCGCCCGCGAGACGCTGCGCCTCCTCATCGCGGAGGCGAGCCGGTTCCCGGCGCTCGTCGATCTCCATTTCGAGCAGTTCATGAAGCCCTGCCTCGACCGGCTGACCGCCCGGCTCGCGGCCGCCGCAGCGGCGGGCGAGATCCGCCCCCTGCCCGAGAAGGAGACGGCGGAGATCGTGCTCGGCCCGATGCTGGCCGTGAACATCCTGCGCCTCCTGTTCGAGGATCGCCGGCCGCTCCACCGGGAGCGCTTCTTCGAGACGCATCTGGCGATCCTGCTGGACGGGCTTCGGCCGGACGGGCCGCGGGCGCGCGGTCCGGCCGACGACCGGGATCCCGGCTGGTCCGAATGGCGCCCCGTTCCCGATCCGCGCCGCACGGACGTGCTCGTCGCCCCGTTCGGCACGGGCGCCTTCGATCTCCGCCTTTCGACGGGGGAGCCGCTGCTGGCGGGCGCCAGCCGGGCGGTCGCGTCCCGCCTGACCACGCTCCTGCCGCGGGAGATCAGGCCGATGCAGCGCAGTTCGACCTCCCGCCGCCGCTTCCTCGCCGACCATCTCGACCGGCTCGAGTACCGGACGCTCGCCTGCACGGGCTACGCCGCGGCCTTCGAGGCCGTGACGGCGCTCGGGGACAAGGCCTACCGCTTCAGGCCCGAGCTCTCCCGCCCCCAGGCCGAGCCGCCGGACCCGACGCCTCCGGAGGCGGCCGGGACGGCGGGCGACGTCAGAGCAGGACGCGCGTGAGCCGGCGGTCGAGGTCCTCGGCCTTGTAGGGCTTGCCGATATACTGGTTCGCGCCGAGCTCGAAGGCCTGGTTCATCTTCTCGGACGAGCGCTCCGAGGTCGTCATGATGACCTTGATGACGTTCAGCTCGGGCACGCTGCGCAGGAGCTTCAGCAGGTCGATGCCGCTCATCCCCTCGAGGTTCCAGTCGAGGAGCAGGACGTCGTATTTCTGGCTCTGCATTTTGGAGAGCGCGACCTGGGCGCTCTCGGCCTCGTCCACGTTCTTGTAGTTCAGCTGGTGCAGATACAGGATCGCGAGACCCCGCATGGATTTCTGGTCGTCGACGACCAGGATCCGCACCTCGTCCTTCGGCTTCATGACGTCGGTCCTCGCAGGCGAAGGGCGGTCGCGGCGCCGGGGGCGCCGGGCCGCGATTAGAAGAAGTCGGCGTCGCCGTCCGTCGCGGGGCCGGACGGGGCCCGCCCCAGCATCCCGGCCTTGACGCCGTCCAGCGTCACCGTGCCGAGGAGCTCGGCCGCGTCCACGCACGGATCGGTCGGCAACCCGTCGCTCAGGCGACCGCAGATGCCCGCGTAGGCGTCGAGTTCCTGGCCGAGCAGGTCCAGTCCCTGGAGGGCGTGGAGGATGTCGGGATCGCCGATCGACCGGGTCACGGCCGTGATCGAGTTCTCGAGCGCGAGCAGGCCGGCGCGCGAGCGCAGCAGCTCCGCCGCCAGCCGGTCGAGCACGGTGCCGGCCGAGACCGGACCCGTGGCCTCCGCCAGGGCGGCGTCAGAAGAGTTCCACATCGCTCTGCGACTCCGGCACGTGCGGCACGATCTCACGGATGGTCTGGGCCGCGCCGTCGGCGGCCCGGCCCTGGCGGATGCGGCCGGAGACCGGCCAGAACTGGAGCCGGCGCGCCGAGGTCCCGAGAAGGCTGCCGCCCTCGTAGCGGATGCCCTCGCGGCGCAGGAACTCCTCGGCGAAGGCCGCGTTGCGGCGGCCGATGTCGGGCAGGTTGGCCGCCATGCGGGCACCGCCGAACAGCTTCGCGGTCAGTCGCTCGCGCCGGCCGCCGTCGCGCAGGATCCCGTTGATCAGGAGCTCCATGGCGTGGACGCCGTACTTCATGGTGACGACGCCGGGGTCGCTCCCGCCGTCGGGCAGCAGGAAGTGGTTGAGGCCGCCGACGCCGGCGACCGGGTCCCGGATGCAGGCCGCGACGCAGGAGCCGAGGATCGTCGCCAGCATGACGCCGTCGTCGTCCGTCACGTGGAAGTCGCCCTGCAGGACGTGGATGGTGCGTTCGACGCCGCGCTGGACCGGCACCGAGGGACGTCCGGCGACCCGGGCTCCCGCCAGGGAGGAGGGGTTGGAAGCCATCAGGCGGCCCTTCTCTTGAGACGGCAGGAATCGATCACCTCGCGGCCGATCGTGTGGAGCGGCAGCTGGCGTCCGACGGCCCCGAGCTCGAAGGCGGCGCGCGGCATGCCGTAGATGATGCTCGTCGCCTCGTCCTGGCCGATCGTGTCGGCCCCGGCCTTGCGCATGGCGAGCATGCCGGCGGCGCCGTCGCGGCCCATGCCCGTCAGGATGACGCCGAAGGCCTTCTTGCCGAGGCGCGCGGCCGAGTTGAACAGGATGTCGACCGAGGGCCGGTGGCCGTTGACGGGCGCCGCGTCGAGCAGCCGGCAATGGAGGCCGCGCGTGCCGGCGATCTCCAGGTGGGTCAGGCCGCCCGGCGCGAGCCAGACGCGGCCGGTCTCGAGCGGGGCGCCGTCGACGGCCTCCTCCACGCGGGCCGCGCAGGCCTCGTCGAGCCGCTTCGCGAGGCCCGGCGTGAAGGCCTTCGGGATGTGCTGGACGATCAGGGTCGGCGGGCACTCGGCCGGAAAGGCGGAGATGACCGCGAGCAGCGCCTCGACGCCGCCCGTGGACGAGCCGATGCAGACGATGCGGCCGTCCGGCCGGTAGTCGGTGAGCGCCGGCGGCGCCGCGACCGCGGCCGCGCGCTGGCGCATCCGGGCGCGGGCCGCCGACTTCACCTTGGCGCCGAGATCGGCGAAGGCCTCCGCCATGCCCTCGCCGCCCGTCGGCTTGGCGACCACGTCGATCGCGCCGCTCTCGAGCGCCCGGATCGTGGCGTCCGCCCCGGCGGTCGTGCGCGAGGACACCATCACGACCGGCATCGGCCGCAGGCGCATCAGGCGCTCCAGGAACTCGAGCCCGTCCATGCGCGGCATCTCGACGTCGAGCGTCAGCACGTCGGGATTGTGATCCTTCACGGCCTGCCGCGCCTCGATCGGATCGCCGACGGCGCCGACCACCTGGATCTCGGGATCGGCCTCCAGCGTGTTCTTCAGGATCGCCCGCATGGTGGGCGAATCGTCGACGATGAGGACGCGGGTCCGCTTCATCATGTCAGGCCCTCACCTTGCGATAGGCCGTGAGGCCGACGGTCTCGAACGCGGACGTGGCGGGCCCGCTGATCCGCTCGGAATGGCCGATGAACAGGGAGCCGCCGGGCGCGAGGACGTCCGCGTAGCGGCCCCAGAGCTTCGCCTGCGTCTCCTCGTTGAAGTAGATCACGACGTTCCGGCAGAAGAGGACGTCGAAGGTGCGCTTCATGGGCCACGGCTCCATCAGGTTCAGCTCGTTGAACCGGATGAGCTCGCGCGCCGCGTCGTCGACGATCCACGAGCCGGGGTTGGTCGCGGACTTCCTGAGGAACTTGCGGCGGATGTCGGGCGCGATCTCGCCCACGAGGTCGTCCGCGTATTCCGCGGCGCGCGCGGTCGCGATCACGTTCGGGTCGATGTCGGTCGCCAGGATGCGGATGTCGCGCGACGGAGCCGTCGGCATCATGGACAGGATCGTGAAGGCGATCGAGTAGGGCTCCTGCCCCATCGAGCAGCCGGCCGACCAGATGCGGACCGAGGCGCCCCGGGCCGCGCGCTCGAGCAGCGGCGGCAGCACGGTGGTCCGCAGGTAGTCGAAATGGTGCGGCTCGCGGAAGAAGCGCGTCACGTTGGTCGTCAGCGCCGCCATCATGCGCTGGCGCTCGTCGCCGCCCTCGCCCGAGACGAGCAGCGCGCAGTAGTCGCGGAAGCTCGCCATGCCGAGGCCGCGCAGGCGCTTCGCGAGCCGCGAATAGACGAGCGGCACCTTGGTCTCGTCGAGGACGATGCCCGCATGGGCGTAGAGCGTGTCGCGGATCGAATCGAAGTCCGACCAGGTCAGCGCGTACTCGCCCTGGTGGGCCGTGTCGGATCCCCGGCCCCGGCGGGCCTTCGCGTCGGCGGCCGTCACGCGGCCATCTCCATCGGGGGCGGCAGGACGCGGTCGAGCGAGATCAGGCTGATCATGCGGCCCTCGTAGGCGAGGAGCCCGCGCACGAAGGACCGCCCGAGCTCGCCGCCCACCTCGGGCGTGGGCTGCAGGTCGGAGCGCGCGACCGTGAGGATGTCGCAGACCGCGTCGACCAGGAGCCCGACCATGCGGTCGGCGATCCGGGCGACGATGATGACGTGGCGCACGGTCGGCTCCGCCGTCGCGAGGCCCAGGCGCGCGCCGAGGTCCACGATCGGCAGGACCGCGCCCCGCAGGTTGATCACGCCGCGCACGAAGTTCGGCGAATGCGGGAGCGACGTCGCGGGTGTCCAGCCGCGGATCTCGCGGACCGATTTGATGTCGACGCAGAATTCCTGCTCGCCGATCCTGAAGGCGATCAGTTCCGAGTTGAGGCTGTCGGACACGGGGTGTCTCCAGGAGGGCTAGACGGCGAGCGCCAGCGAGCGAGTGTCGAGGGACGGGTAGTCGGTGCGGCCGTGGGTGGCCGCGACCGCGTCGACGTCGAGGATGAGCGCGATGCGGCCGTCGCCGAGGATGGTCGCGGCCGCGATGCCGTCGACCGCCTGGTAGTTGGCCTCGAGGCTCTTGATGACGACCTGCCGCTGTCCCTGGATCCCGTCCACGAGGAGCGCCATGCGCTGGCCGTTCGCCACCTCGACGAGGAGCAGCACGCCCGAGGTCGGCAGCAGCGGTTCGGACCGGTAGCCGAGGCGGCGGCCGACATCGAGCAGCGGCACGTAGGTGTCGCGCATGTGCACGAGGGGCGCGTCCGGCCCGAGGAACTTCACGTTCTGGGCGCGCGGCTGCAGCGTCTCGATCACGGAGGTGAGCGGGATCACCAGCGTCTCGCCCGCCACCGTCACGACCATGCCGTCGAGCACGGCGAGCGTCAGCGGCAGGCTGAGGCTGAAGGTCGAGCCGAAGCCCGGCTTCGACGTGATGGAGATGCGGCCGCCGAGCGCCACGATCGAGGAGCGCACGACGTCCATGCCGACGCCGCGGCCCGAGATGTCCGACACCTCCGCGGCCGTTCTGAAGCCCGGCAGGAAGATGAGGTTGTCGATCTCCTCGTCGCTCAGCGGCGCCTCCGGCTCGATCAGCTTCTTCTGCACGGCGATGGCGCGGACGCGCTCGCGGTTGATGCCGCCGCCGTCGTCGCTCACCTCGATGATGATGCGGCCGCTGCGGTGGGCGGCGGAGAGGCGGACGACGCCCTCCGCCGGCTTGCCGGCCGCGAGCCGCTTCTCGGCGCTCTCGAGCCCGTGGTCGATCGCGTTGCGGATCATGTGCGTGATCGGGTCGGACAGGCGCTCGATCACGGTCTTGTCGACCTCGGTCCCCTCGCCTTCCGTGACGAGCCGGACCTGCTTGCCGCACATGGAGGCGACCTCGCGGACGAGCCGCGGCACGCGCTGGAAGACCGACCGGACGGGCTGCGCCCGGATGGCCATGACGCTTTCCTGCAGGTCGCGCGTCAGGTGCTCGAGATCCTCGAGCCCCTTCACGACCGCCGAGACGCGGCCGAAATCGGAATCGCTGATGCGCTGGGCCAGCATGGCCTGGTTGATGACGAGCTCGCCCACGAGGTCGACGAGCTTGTCGATCCGCTCGAGCTCGACCCGGATCGATTGCGGGCCCTGGCCCTGGG
>JAEUAC010000193.1 GCA_019695455.1 Methylorubrum extorquens
GGTCGGGCGCCACGCTCGACGCGACGCTGGTGCTCGATCGCGACCGCGACCGGGCCCCGGTCCTCAGGGACGTCGCGACGCTCTCGTCCGGGCGCAGCGGCGTCGCCGTGACGCTGCGGACGACGGAGCCCGGTCTCCAGGTCTACGACGCGTCGAAGGTCGATCTCGCGACCGCGGGTCGCGGCGGTCAGGTCCTGCGCCCCTTCTGCGGGCTGGCGCTCGAGGCGCAGCGCTTCCCGGACGGGCCGAACCGGCCGCACTTCCCGCCCTGCATCCTGCGGCCGGGGACCCCGTCGCGGCAGGAGACGGAACTCGTCTTCGAACGGATCGCAGTCTCCTGAGACGGGCAATCCCGCAACGCGACAGGCTGTGACATCGACCGGTAACAATTCGTGAACCATTGCGGCGCGTCGACGTTGTGCAAGCAGACGAGTGGCGTTTCCTCAAGGTCCCCGGACGGGAGTCGGCCATGGCCGTCATGGATGCCCAAGCCCTGAACACCGACGCGGAAGGCCTCGCCTTCCTGGCGGACGTGCTCGGCACGCAGTCCGCCTCCGCCGAGCGTCGCTTCCCCGTCGAGGCCTGGAACCCGGCGCTCCGCGTGACGGACCGGTTCCGCTTCTCCACGACGCCCCCGAAGGCCGTCGCGGCCGACCTCGTCCCCGAACACGCCGATTAGGCGGCGTCCGGCGAGCCCGGATCAGCGTCCCGGGAGCGCCGTGCGGGCCTCGATGCGGCGCGACCAGCGCGACAGGCCGAAGCACGCGATCCAATAGATCGACCCGGCGAAGGCGTAGGCTTCCCACGTCTTGCCGACCCAGGCCGGATCGGCGAGCGCGGCCTGGGCGATTCCGAGCAGGTCGAAGATCGACACGATCAGGACGAGCGAGGTGTTCTTCACCAGCGCGATGAACTCGTTGGTGAGCGCGGGCAGGCTGACGCGCAGCGCCTGCGGCAGGACGACGAGCCCCGTCGTGCGCCAGTAGCCCAGCCCGAGCGCCGCCGCCGCCTCGCGCTGGCCCGGCGGCAGCGCCTGCAGGCCGCCCCGCACCGCCTCCGCCATGTAGGCCGCGATGCAGAGGCCGAGCCCGACGACCGCGCGGGCGAGCCGGTCGATCCCGGCGCCGTTCGGCAGGATCAGGGGCAGCAGCAGCGAGGCCAGGAAGATCACGGCGATGATCGGCACGCCGCGCCAGAACTCGATGACGATGGTGCAGATGAGCCGGATGATCGGCAGGCGCGAGGCGCGCCCGAGCGCCAGGACGATGCCGAGCGGCACCGCGATCAGGGCCGCGTAGACGGACAGGAACACGGTCAGCATCAGGCCGCCCCAGTCCCGCGTCTCGACCACCCGCAGGCCGAACCCGCCGTAGAGGAGCCAGACGCCGAGCGGCGGGAGGCACAGGACCGCGAGCGCGACCACGATGCGCTTGCGGGGGAACGGCGGCGTCGCGAACAGGAGCAGCGCGCTCGCCACGAGGCCGAGGCCGGCGAGATCCACCCGCCAGCGCTGGTCGCCCGGGTAGAAGCCGTACATGAACTGGCCGAACCGGGCCCTCACGAACACCCAGCACGCCCCCGTCCCCGTGCAATCCTCCCGCGTCGTGCCGCGGAAGGTCGCGTCGAGGAGCAGCCAGCGCACGAGCGGCACGGCCGCCCAGAGAAGGAGGCCCGCGACGAGGATCGTGATCGCCGCGTCGAGCGGCGTGCCGAACAGCGCCCGGGCGAGGGCGCGCGACCGGCGGGCGGGACGGGGACCCGCCCCGAGGATCGTGAGCCGGCCGTCGGACGCGATCTCGGCGCTCGCGGCACCGAGGGGCACGAGCCCCGCGCTCGCCTCGCCCCTCATCGCGTCACCAGCGCGATGCGCGCGTTGTACCAGTTCATGAAGGCCGAGACCGCGAGCGAGATCGCGAGGTAGAGGGCGAGCGTGATCGCGATGATCTCGATCGCCTGCCCCGTGTTGTTCAGCGCCGACCCCATGAACAGGCTGACGACGTCCGGATAGGCGATGGCCGCGCCGAAGGACGAGTTCTTGATCACGTTCAGGTACTGGCTCGTCATCGGCGGCACCATGACGCGCAGCGCCTGCGGGATGGTGACGAGCCGCATGATCTGGTTCGGCCGCAGCCCGACCGCCTTGGCGGCCTCGATCTGCCCCGAGGGCACGGCCAGGATGCCGGCCCGCACGATCTCGGCGATGAAGCCGGCCGTGTAGGTCGACAGCGCCGCGAACAGGGCCACGAATTCCGGCACGAGCACGAAGCCGCCCCGGTAGTTGAAGCCGCGCAGGGCCGGCACGTCCCAGGCCGTCGTGAGCGTGGCGGCGAGCGCGGCCAGGAGCGGCAGCACGACCACGAGGCCGACGCCGATCCGCCAGACCGGGAGGGCCCGCCCCGTGGCCGCCTGCCGGCGCCGGCTCCGGCGGACCACGAGGAGCTGCAGGGCGATCCCGGCCGCCAGCACGAGCGCGACGAGCCCGAAGCCGGCCGTGTCGTTCGGCAGCGGCACCGTCAGGCCGCGATTGTTCAGGAAGGCGATGCCGAACAGGCCGATCGACGCCCGCGGCGCCGGCAGCGAGGCGACCACGCCGAAATACCAGATGAGGACGAAGAAGAGCAGCGGGATGTTGCGGACGAACTCGACGTAGCTGCCGGCGAGGCCCGCGAGCAGCGGGTTCCGCGACAGCCGGGCCACGCCCACGAGGAAGCCGAGCACCGTCGCGGCCACGATCGAGACCGCCGAGACGAGGAGCGTGTTCACGATCCCGACCCAGAGGAGCCCGAGGATCGAGGAGCCGGCCGTGTAGCCCGTCAGCTGGAACGGGACGTCGATCCCGGCCTGACGCCAGAGGAAGTCGAAGCCGGACGCGATGCCGGCCTTGACCATGTTCTCCGACGCGTTGCGGATGAAGTAGACGAGGAGCGCCACGAGCGAGATCGCGACGGCGGCCTGCGCGAGGGCGTCGCGGACGCGCCGGTCGCGCAGGAGGGCTGCGATCGTCATGCGGCCCGACGCTGGGGCGGAAGGGGCCACGGGGCCAAGGCTGTCGTCTCCGGAAGGCGGGCGCGGCACGTTAGGACGCCCGCCCGGCTTCGCCAAGCGCGTTCAGGCCGCGCGGAGCCCGCTCGCGCGCCGGCCGGTCCGCGAGGCGAGATAGGCCTCGAACTCCGCGGCCGGCAGCGGCCGCGAGAAGAGGTAGCCCTGGGCCTCGCGGCATCCGGCCTTCCGGATGAAGGCCAGGTGCTCCTCGGTCTCGACGCCCTCCGCCACCGTGTCGATGCCGAGCCGCTGCGCGAGCGCGCAGATCGTCTCCACGATGGCGGCGCTGCGGGGGCCGTGCTGCCCGTCGCGGACGAAGACCTGGTCGATCTTGATCTTGTCGACCGCGAAGGTGTTCAAGTAGCCGAGCGACGTGTAGCCGGTGCCGAAATCGTCCAGCGCGATGCGGACGCCGAGCCGGCGCAGGGCCTCGAGCTGCCCCACGATGTCGTGCTCCTCCTTGAGGAGGATGCCCTCCGTCACCTCGAGCTCCAGCCGCGACGGGCTGAGGCCGCTCGCCATGAGCGCCGTGACGACGCGGGCGACCAGCATGCCGCTCTCGAACTGGCGGGCCGAGAGGTTGACCGCCACCCGGTGGCTCTCGGGCCAGGACGCGGCCCGCAGGCAGGCCTGCCGCAGCATCCAGGTGCCGAACTCCTCGATCAGGCCGATCTCCTCGGCGACCGGCACGAAGACCGCCGGCGAGACGAGGCCCCGCACAGGATGGCGCCAGCGGATCAGCGCCTCGCTGCTCACCACCTCGCGGCTGGCCGCGTCCACGATCGGCTGCAGGTGCATCTCCAGCTCGCCGCGCGCCATCGCGCCCTGCAGATCCTCCTCGAGGTCGCGGCGCTCGCTGGCACGTGCCACCATGGTGGCGTCGTAGGCGCGATGGCAGCCGCGGCCGACCCCCTTCGCGGCGTAGAGCGCGAGGTCGGCGCAGCGCAGGAGATCGGTCCCGTCGGTCTCGTCGGCCCGCGCCACGGCGGATCCGATGCTGCCGCCGACCAGGATCGGCCGTCCGTCGACGAGGACGGGCGCCGCCATGGCGGCCCGCATGGCACGCGCCACCTCCTCGCAGCGCGCCTCGATGTCCTGGCCCTCGACGATGGCCGCGAACTCGTCCCCGCCGAGCCGCGCGATCATGGTCCCGTCGCGCGAGATCCCGGCGAACCGGCGTCCGAGCGCCACGAGAAGCGCATCGCCGGTCGCATGGCCCATCGTGTCGTTGATGGCCTTGAACATGTCGAGGTCGAGCAGGAGCACGGCGCGGTCCCGCCGGTGCGCCGCCTTCTCGAGGAGCTTCAGGCGCTCGGCGAAGACCCGGCGGTTGGCGAGGCCGGTCAGCGGATCCCGGTCCGCCAGGCGGGCGAGGCTCGCGCTCCGGCGCAGCAGCAGCACGGCGTGCAGCAATCCGATCAGCAGGAGGCAGCCCAGCAGGCCGCAGAGCGTCGCGATGCTGTCCTGGAAGGCGCCCTGCTCCCGGCGCAGCCGGTCGCCGCCCTCGACGTTGGCGACGGACAGCATCTGCAGGAAGGGCACGTTCGTGCCTTCGAAGACCGCCCGGTAGCGTCCCGCCTCCGCCCCCGTCAGGGTCGCGACGTCGCCGTCGAGCCTCAGGCTCTCGGCCGTCATGGTGGCGAGCACCTTCGTCCCGTCCGCCCGGAGCACCTCGAGATCCTGGCCCTCCCCCTCGCGCAGGACGGAGAGCTGGTTCTGCAGGATGGAGGTGCGCAATGCGATCGTCTCGCGCCCCGCCTCGTCCGGCGCCCTCTCGAAATCCGCGAGCGAGAGCTGGAGGCGCATGGAGGCCGAGACGGCCTGGTTGATGTCGAAGACGGCGCTGTAGCGGGACGTGACGAGCAGGGAATCCTGATGGTGCAGGATCGACAGCGTGCAGGCGATCACGCCCAGGGCGACGGCCATCGTGAGCACCGTCATCCCGCGGTCGGGACGCGCGAGGCGAAGGCTCCCGGCGAGCTTCTGGACGAACGTCACGAACCGGGCCCGGCCTAGTGGACGTCGATCCGGCGCACCTGCCACACCGACCGGGCGAACATGGCATGGTGCCGGGCCTGAGGCAGGTCGTCGAAGGGATAGACCACGAACAGGGGCCCCTTGTCGGAGACCGGCATGGGGAGCCCGTTGCGCCGGGTCGCGAGGATGGGGCGGAGCTCGGCGAGGTCGGCAATCGGGATGTCGGCCGCGTAGTCGTTCAGCGCCTCGACGCGGAGCGCCGTGCCGCGCGCTCCGACGAGCTCGGTCAGGCGGTCGAGCCGGATGCCGTCGAACCGGCTCGCATCCGCGTACCAGGGCGTCCGCGTCGTGAAGCCGACCGTGCCGAGCGCCTCGATCGCGCTCAGCGTGAGCCGGCGCGGCGCCTCGGGCGCGACCAGCCCGCCGATGGTGAGGATCACCGGCTGATCCGTCGGGGCCGCCCAGGCGGCCGACGGGCCCGCCGTACAGGCGGCGGCGCCCAGACCGGCCAGGACGTGCCGGCGCGAGGGGGATCCCTTGCTGTCCGATCTCAGCGACACCTGGGCTCCCTCCTCGCGAGAGCCCAGGTTCTAGGTCAACAATCGTATCGATTCGCTAAATCGTGCGACGAACTGCAACGCACGGGCGCAGCGATCCTACTGGAACGGCGGCGTGAACAGCGCGCCGCCCTTGGTCCAGAGCTCGTTCTTGCCGCGGGCGAGCTTCAGGGGCGAGTCCATGCCGACCGTGCGCTCGTAGCTCTCGCCGTAATTCCCGACCTGCTTGACGATCTGGTAGGCCCAGTCGTTCGGGATGCCCATCATGGCTCCGAAGCCGCCCTCGGTGCCGAGGAGGCGCCGCACCTCGGCATTGGGCGAGGTCTTCATCTGGTCGACGTTCTTGGACGTCACGCCGAGCAGCTCGGCCGCGATCTGGGCGTTCAGCACCCAGCGCACCACGAGCTGGAAGCGCTCGTCGCCCCAGCGGGTGGTCGGCCCCTGCGGGTCGTTCGAGATCGTCTCCGTCATGACGATGTTGTTCGCCGGGTCCTTCAGCTTGATGCGCTGGCCCGCGAGCGCCCCGATGCCGGCCGTGTAGGCATCGCAGCGGCCCGAATCGTAGGCCTGGATGGCGTCGTCGTTCTTTTGGAAGTTGATGATGGAGACCTTGAGGTTGCGCTCCTTGAACCAGTCGGAGGCGTTCTTCTCCTCCGTCGAGCCGGCCGCGACGCAGACCGAGGCCCCGTCGAGGTCCTTCGGGGCGGCGGCAGAGCCCTTCCGCACCAGGAAGGTCTGGCCTTCGTAGAAGTTGATGCCCTGGAAGTTCACGCCGAGCGTCGCGTTGCGGGTGAACGTGATCGTCGTGTTGCGGGCGAGCACGTCGACCTGGGCCGATTGCAGCACCGGCCAGCGCTGCTGGACGGAGGTCGGCGTGAACTTGACCTTGGTCGCGTCCCCGAGGAGCGCGGCCGCGAGCGAGCGGCAGTAATCGACGTCGATGCCCGACCATTCGCCCTTGTCGTTGGCGAAGGAGAAGCCCGGCAGGCCGAGATGCACGCCGCATTCGAGGTGGCCGCGCGCCTTGATGGCGTCGAGCGTCGGCGAAGGCGCAAGGTTCTGCGCGCCGGCGGCGCCGGCGGCGAGCGTGAAGGCTCCGGCCAGGATCAGGCGGGTGGACATCGAACGGGGACTCCGGGAACTTGGGACCAAGGACCCGGACGTTCGGTCATGGCGGGCACCGGGTCAACCGCCCGGCGCCCGGAGTCGCGACCGAGCGGCGCCCCGCCGGTCGGCGACCGACGGCGCCGAAGCGGTCCGCCCGATCAGCGGCGGCGCTGGCCCTTCACGGCCGTCTCGACCCGATCCAGCTTGTCCTCGATCTTGTCGAGCTTGGCGAGGACCTGGGTCAGCATGTCGGGCTGCACCCGCACGTACTCGACCGTCTCGCGCGTGTTCTTGGCGATGGCGCGGGCCGATTGCAC
>JAEUAC010000450.1 GCA_019695455.1 Methylorubrum extorquens
CGGTGCGAGGTGTTTGCCCACAACGACATGGCCGACCTCCGCCGCAAGCTGGCGGCGCTCGACCCCGGCACGCCGAAGCTGATCGCCTTCGAGTCCGTCTACTCCATGGACGGCGACATCGCGCCGATCGCCGAGATCTGCGACGTCGCCGATCGATACGGCGCGATGACCTATCTCGACGAGGTCCACGCGGTCGGCCTCTACGGCCCGCGGGGCGGCGGGATCAGCGACCGCGAACGCCTGGCGCATCGCCTTACGGTGATCGAGGGCTCGCTCGCCAAGGGGTTCGGCGTGGTGGGCGGCTACATCGCCGCTTCGGCCGCGCTCTGCGACTTCGTGCGCTCCTTCGCGTCGGGCTTCATCTTCACGACCGCGCTGCCGCCCGCCATCGCGGCCGGCGCGCTCGCCTCCGTGCGCTACCTCAAGGGCTCCGCCGCGGAGCGGGCCGGACAGGCCGACCGGGTCGCGACGCTGAGGGCCCGGCTCGACGCGGCCGGCATCCCCCATCTCGCTAACGCGAGCCACATCGTGCCCGTGATGGTCGGCGACGCCGTGCTCTGCAAGCGCATGAGCGACGCGCTCCTCGACGAGTGGGGGATCTACGTCCAGCCGATCAACTACCCGACCGTGCCGCGCGGCACGGAGCGGCTGCGGATCACGCCCGGGCCGTTCCACACGGACGCGGAGATCGACCGGCTGGTCGCGGCGCTCGGCGAGATCCGCGGGCGCCTGCGGCCGGCCCAGGCCGCCTGAAGGCCGGCCGTCCAGGCGGTCAGGCCGTCCGGGCGGCCGCCACCACGGCGAGGGCGCGCGCGAAGGCCGCCTCGGCGTCGAGCTCGGTCGTGTCGATCAGCACCGCGTCGGATGCCGGGCGCAGCGGCGCCGTCCGGCGGGTCTCGTCGCGCGAATCGCGGCGCCGGACATCGTCCAGGATCGCCTCGAACAGCGCCGGCTCCCCGGCCTCGGCCAGCTCGCGCTGCCGCCGCCGGGCCCGCTCCTCCGCCGAGGCCGTGACGTAGAGCTTGATGTCGGCCGCCGGGCACACGACCGTGCCGATGTCGCGCCCGTCGAGGACGGCTCCGCCGGGCTGGGCCGCGAAGGCGCGCTGCACGTCGAGCAGCGCCGCCCGCACGGCCGGATGGGCGGAGACGATGGAGGCGGCGTCCCCCACGTGCCGGCCGCGCAGCCGCGAGCCGTCGAGCGCCGCGACGTCGAGCGCGCGCGGTCGCGGCCGCGAGTTCCCCGTCCTCGAGCGCGAGGCCCGCTTCCGTCATGACGAGCGCCACGGCCCGGTAGAGGAGCCCGGTGTCGAGATGCGGCCGGCCGAGATGGGCCGCGAGCCGGCGCGCGAGCGTGCCCTTGCCCGAGGCGGCCGGACCGTCGATGGCGATCAGCACCGGCTCACCCGATCTCGGCGCCGAGTTCGTGCATCAGCGGCACGAAGGACGGGAAGCTCGTCTGGATCATGGCGGCGTCGTCGATCCGCACGGGCTCGCGCGACGCCAGTCCCATGACGAGGAACGCCATGGCGATGCGGTGGTCGAGATGCGTCGCGACGAGGCCGCCGCCCCGCGGCGCGCGCCCGTCGCCCGAGACCGCGAGGTCGTCGCCCTCCACCCGGTGGACGACGCCGTTGGCGGCGAGCCCCGCCGCTACGGCGGCGAGCCGGTCCGATTCCTTGACGCGCAGCTCGCCGAGGCCGCGCATCACCGTCTCGCCCTCCGCGAAGGCGGCCGCGACCGCGAGGATCGGGTATTCGTCGATCATGGCGGGCGCCCGCTCGGGCGGCACGACGACGCCCCGGAGGCGCGAATGGCGCACCCGCAGGTCCGCCACCGTCTCGCCGCCGATGTCGCGCGAATCGAGCCGCTCGATCTCGGCGCCCATCTCGTCCAGCGTGGCGAGGAGCCCCGTCCTGAGCGGATTGGTCATGACGTTGCGGACGATCACGTCCGAGCCCGGCACGAGCAGCGCCGCGACGATCGGGAAGGCGGCCGAGGACGGGTCGGACGGCACGATCACGGGCGCGCCCCGCAGCGTCGGCTGGCCGCGCAGCGCGATGCGCCGGCCCGTCCCCTCGGCCTCGACGGTCACGTCCGCCCCGAAATGGCGCATCATGCGCTCGGTGTGGTCGCGCGTCGCCTCGCGCTCGACCACCGTCGTCAGGCCGGGCGAGTTGAGCCCCGCGAGCAGCACGGCGGACTTGATCTGGGCGGAGGGCGCCGGCGTCTCGTAGACGATCGGGATCGTCTCGTCCGGGCCGCGCAGCGTCAGCGGCACGCGCCCGCCGGGCTCCTCGGAGACGACCACCGTTCCCATGCGGACCAGCGGATCGAGGATGCGCCGCATGGGGCGGTGACGGAGCGAGGCGTCGCCGTCGAAGGTCGTCGTGATCGGATGCGAGCCCGCCACGCCCATCATGAGCCGCGAGCCGGTGCCGGCATTGCCGAAATCGAGCACGTCCGGGGGCGTCGCGAGCCCGCCGATGCCGGCCCCGACCACGCGCCAGCGGCCCGGCGCCTCCCGGTCGGCGCGGCCGCCGAGGGCCCGGACGGCGGCGGCCGTCCGCAGGACGTCGTCGCCCTCGAGCAGGTTCTCGATCCGCGTCTCGCCGATCGCCAGGAGGCCGAGGATCAGCGCCCGGTGCGAGATGGACTTGTCGCCCGGCACCTCGATCCGGCCGCGGAGCGGGCCCGACGCGCGGGAGGCGAGCGGCTGGCTCGCGGAGGAGGTGTCGGACACGGAAGGAAGGCCGGTGGCGGAACGGGCGGGGCGCGCGGTCCGTTACCATGCGCTCCGGGCAGCGTCATCCGGTCTGGCGCGACGGCGCGGCACGCGCCATTTGACTCCGGGCGGACCCCCGACTAACCGGGCCCCTCTCACATTCATCGGAATACCGCCGTGGCTAGACCAGACCTCGGGACGAAGCGCGTCTGCCCGACAACAGGCCGGAAGTTCTACGATCTCGGCCGCGACCCGATCGTATCGCCCTACACGGGCGAGGTGCTGCCGCGCGCGGCGTTCGAGCCCGCGTCCCGGCTCGCTCCCGTGCCGAGGGCCCGTCCGGCCGAGGCGGCCGACGAGGAGGAGGAGGTCGAGGTGGCCGAGACCGCCGAGACCGTGTCCCTCGAGGACGTGGCGGATTCGGAGGAGGCGGCGGCCGGCGTCGAGGACGAGGCCGTGATCGAGGACGGCGACACGGCCGACGACACCTTCCTCGAGGAGGAGGAGGAAGGCGGCGACGTGGCCGACTTCATCGACAACGACATCGAGGAAGAGGAAGAAAGCTGATCGCGGGCGTCGCGACGGCTTGCTCCTCCGCCCGGGGGATTCTATAGAGGCGCCGCGCCGTGCGGCGCGTCATACCGCGGTCGTCCCGACGCCGCGGTCGGTTCGGGGCCATAGCTCAGTTGGGAGAGCGCGTGAATGGCATTCACGAGGTCAGCGGTTCGATCCCGCTTGGCTCCACCAAACCGATGCGAACGAAAACCTCCCACGAGACCACAGGCCCGGACGGGCCTTTTATTTTGCCGTCGGTCTAGGTCTGAATTCCTAGATCTGCGTCGGTCCGCGGAGCCCCGCCCGTCCTGGTCCGGGCCGCGAGGGTGCCGCCGAGCCCGGCGGCACCCCGAGGCGATCGCCCCGCCGCCTCAGCGGCGCGCCGGGACGCCCGGCCCGGGCGCCCACGACTGGCCCCGCGCCTCGTCGCGCGTGCCCGGCTCCTCGTCATGCACCCGGTACGACGACGCCGTGATGCGGTGCTGCGGTCGCGCGGCCGCCGGTCCCGCGACGCCGCGCCGGGAGAGCCAGGCCTGCATCTCGGCGATCTCGCGCTGCTGCTCGACGATGACGGCCTCGGCGAGCTGCCGGGTCCACGGGTCCCTGGCATGCCGCAGGGCGACCTCGGCCATGGCGATGGCGCCCTGGTGGTGCGGGATCATCTGGATGCGGAAATCGACATCCGGGTCTCCCGTGTAGGGCACGGCCATGCCCCGCATCATGTCGGCATGGGCCGCCTTGAAGGCCGCCACGGCGGGCGTGTCGGCGGCGCCCGCCCCGTGGCCGGCGTGACCGGCGGACGGGGCGCGGCGGGGACGAACCGGCGCCGCCTGGGGCGATCCGGTCTCCGCGCCGGGCCGGCGATGCCCGGAATGGCCGTCGTGCGGACCACCCTGGGCCGTGGCGACGGAGAGCGGGACGAGGCTCAGGCCGGCCGCGACGGCCAGGGCAAGAGGGATGGGGGACGTGAACCTGTGCGCCGACCTGCGGCGTCTGGAGACGTGAATCATGGCTGGATCCTGGACAGCGACGTGCATGCCCCGCCCGGATGGGCGGGAGCGACCCGGCCGCCGATCGGCGGCCCGTCAGGCGACGGGCTTCGGGATCCCAGGCTCCGGCGCGGACGTCAGGCTCCGCAGGGCCGGCGCGAAGGCCGGGTAGCGGACGGAGCGGAAGGCGACCGGGCTCGCGTCGCCCGTGCGGGCGGCGGGCTGCGCGGGCACGAAGCAGCACGCCGTCTGGCACGCGTCCCGGTCATGGACGGGATGCGCGTCCGACGCGGCGCCCGCCCCATGCATCGCATGATCGGAGGCCGCGCTCGCCGGCGCCCCCGTCCCGTGATGCGCCGACATCGCCGGCGCCGGGACGGCGACGATTCGCGCCTGCGCCACGCCCGCGGTCAGGATGGCGAGCGCGAGGACGAGGTGGGCGAGGGCGCGAAGCAGACGCATCGCCCGCACGGTAGGGCCGCGCCCGCCGACCCGCAACGGCCGGCGAGGCCGCACGGAGCCCGCCTCAGAGCACGACGATGGCGGCCGCGAGCCCGATATTGGTCAGCTGGTGGAGGTACTGGTCGAAGCCGAGGAGCCACCAGTAGCGGGCGTCCTGCGGGGTCCAGCCGCCCCGATGGGCCAGGAGGCACTTGGCGCGGTCCACGCAGAAATGGATGCCGAAATCGACGGCGGCCAGCCACCAGAGACGCGGGGCGACCGCGAGCACGATGGCGAGGGTCGCGAGCGCGTGCAGGCCGACATGGACGAGGAGCGGACGCCCCCAATGCGAGGTCCCCTCCTTGCCGATCGCGATCCAGCGGTTCTGGAGCAGGAAGTCGGCCACGAAATGCTTGGTCGTGAAGACGATGGCGAGACAGGCGAACGCCCAGAGCGGACCTCCCGACATCAGCATGGCTCGCTTTCCCACCCGTCCGCTCAGCCATGACCGGACGCGCCTTTCCGTTCCAACACCGCGGCGGCGAGCCATGTGCGCTGGCACACATCGCCCGTCGACGCGTCAGTCGAACCGGTCCTGAATCAGCGCCGATTCGAGGCGCCGGAGCGCGTCGGCGAAGCCGCTCTCCTCCCGGCGCTCGCGCTCCTCGGCGGCCCGCCCGATGGTGGCCTCGAGCGCCCGCACGGCCTCGACCAGATCCCGCAGCGTCAGGTGGTCGACCAGCGCCCCGCCGATGAGCGCCAGGGTGGGATCGGGCGGCGCGGGCCGCCGGGCCGCGGTCGCGCCGGCCCGATGGCCCTGCCAGGCGGCGAGCGCCGCCAGGATCAGGGTGCCGAGCGCGATCGCGTCAGGGGTGCTGATACCGAGCATCGTGCGCCGCCCGGAAGATGGAGAAGAGGTCCGCGAGGGCCAGGAGGCCGTAGAGGCCGGTCCCGGTCTGCGCGATGCCGGTCGCGCCCCAGGTGGCGGCCGTCACGAGCCAGGCGACCTGCCCCCAGGACAGGGCGCCGAACAGCGCCCCCGCCATGCGGGCGAAGGGCGTGCGCGGGCTCCGGCCGTTGACGTACAGCGCCGCGAGCCGCGCCCCGCCGGCCAGCCCGAAGGCCGCCGCCCAGAAGACCTCGCCGGTCCAGGCCGTGCGGAAGGCCGCGAAGGCGGGGTCGTCGAGCGTGTCGCCGGGGAGCGCCAGCGTCAGCCCCCAGGCCACCATGACGGCGGCCGAGAACCATTCGAGCCCGCGATCGGCGAGCGCCCGGTCGAGGCGCTCGCCCGGGCGTGCGGCGGCCACCCTCAGGCGCCGATCGGCCGGCGGGCCTGCCAGCGGCCCCACAGGGCGAGGCCCGCGCCCGCGAGCGTGCCCGCCGCCACGAGGACCTGCACGACGCCCTCCTGGTGCTCGGCCGACAGGGCCTCGCCGAACAGGCCCGCGAGCGGCGCGAGGCCGGCCACGATGGCGCCCCAGGTGACGCGGCTCCGGTACCAGGGCTCGCCGTTCGTCGCATGCGCCAGGAGGGGCGCGAGCGCGGCACCGGCCCGGT
>JAEUAC010000261.1 GCA_019695455.1 Methylorubrum extorquens
GCCTCCGCCGTGCCGACGAGCCGGGACAGGTGCGCCACGTCGATGCCGATCTCGGCGAAGCGCTTGCGGAACCCGTCGAGGTGCTGCCGGACGAGCACGGTGGTCGGCGCCACGACCGCGACCTGACGCCCCGCCAGCACGGCGGCGGCCGCGGCCCGGAGGGCGACCTCCGTCTTGCCGAAGCCGACGTCGCCGCACACCAGCCGTTCGGTCGGGTGGCCGGATCGCAGGTCGTCGAGGATCGCGGCCACGACCTCCTCCTGGTCGGGGGTCGGCGTGAACGGGAAGCGGGCGACGAAGCGCTCGTAGGCCGTCCGGTCCGGCACGAGCGGCGGCACGGCCTCCGCCTGGCGGTCCCGGGCGAGGGCGGCGAGCCCGGCCGCTGCGGCGCCGATCTCGAGCTCCACCTTGGCGCGACGCTTCGGCCAGCTCGCGCCGTCCAGCTTGTCGAGCTTCACGGCCGAGCCCGCCGCCCCGTAGCGCCACATGAGGCCGATCTCGTCGACCGGTGCCAACAGCGTCGCGCCGCCCGCATAGGTCAGCCGGATCAGGTCCTGCGGCCCGCCGGCGCCGGCGTCGACCGTCTCCAGGCCCGCCAGGATGCCGAAGCCGTGCATGAGATGGATGACGGCGTCGCCGACGACGAACTCCCGCTCGCCGTCCCCGAACACCGCGTGGGGCGCGCTGCCCGTGCGGCTGCGGCTGCCGAGCAGGTCGGGCGGCGTGACGACCGCGATCCCGTCCTCCGCCGCCACGAACCCGCGGTCGAGATCGACGATCGTCGAGAGCAGCGCGCCCGGTTCGGCCGCGACCGCCGCGTCCCACCCGTCGATGGGATGGGCGGCGCGGCCGAGAGCGCGTTCCGCCTGGGCGAGGAGGGCGGCGAGGCGGCGCGGCCCCGGCGCGGTGACGAGGATGCGGCGCTTCTCCGCCATCTGGCGGCGGAGAAAGGCCGCGAAGGCGGCGCCGGGCCGCGTCTCCGTCGCGAAGAGCGGGACCGCATCGTCCGAGGCCGCCGCGTCCCCCGGCCTCAGCTGCGTGGCCTGTCCCTCGCCCCAGACCGGCGCGTCCGCGTAGAGCAGCCCCGGGCCGGGCACGACCGTGCCGCTGCGGCCGAACCGGAGCCGCGTCTCGTGCGCGTCCCGCACCTGCGCGACGAAGGAGGCGGCGCGGTCCTCCGCGCCGGCCGAGGCCACGACGCGGGCGGCCGGCAGGTAGTCCGGCAGGACCGCGAGATCGTCGTGCAGCTCGAAGAGGCGGTGTTCGAGGCCGGGGATCCGCTCGACGGAGCCGTCGCGCGGCGTCACGGCTTCGGAGGCCGGCCGGATGTCCAGGCTGTCGAATTCGTCGGTGCGGCGCTGCGAGACCGGGTCGTAGGAGGCGAGCCCCTCGATCCGGCCGCCGCGATGCTCGAGCCGAACGGGCAGGTAGTAGCCGGCCGGGAAGATGTCGACGACCTGGCCGCGGATGGCGAACTCGCCCGCCTCGTCGACCCGGTCGTCCTCGCGATAGCCCGTCCGGCGAAGGTCCGTCTTCAGGTCCTCGAGGTCGAACGAATCACCTCTCCTCAGCTGCAGCGCCGCCGCCGCCCAGAGCGCGGGCGGCGGGACCCGCTGCACCAGGGCCTCGGCGGTCGCGAGGACCAGCGTCGGGCGTTCGATGCCGGCCGCCAGCCGCGACAGGGTCGCGACCCGCAGCCCCATGATCCGGGCTGACGGGGAGGCGCGGTCGAACGGCAGGCAGTCCCAGGGCGGGAACAGGAGCGTGTCGATGTCGGGCGCCAGCGCCCAGAGGATGCGGGCGAGCTTCTCGAGCCGCCCCTCGCCGGACGCGACGTGGATCAGGCCGTCCCGCCCGGCCGCCCGGGCGGCGCCGATCAGCAGGATCGCGAGCGCGCCGTCCGTGGCCGGCTCGCAGGGCGGTTCGACCGCCCGCGCCGCGCCGCGCGCCTTCCGTGCCGTTGCCATGTGTCCTCGCGCCGACGTCGTTCCGGCCAGAACCGGAGGCACGGACGGTCGTTCCGGTACGTCCCTGCACGGTCGCGTGAGCCTCAGGCGCGATGCCGCACTCGTGTCCGGTCGGGGTTGGTCGGCGATGCGAAATGTTCTAGAACGCCCACCTTCCCAGGCCACCGGCGGTCCACGGTTTGTTTCCTGAAGCACGGATTTCGGCCGTCCTGGCCTCGTTGGGCCGGAACGAGGGCGACCGGCTGACGGTGGCGGACATCGTGGCCGTCCTGCGCGACCGCGCCTTCGCGCTGCTCGTCGTGCTGCTCGGACTGCCGAACTGCCTCCCCATGCCGCCGCCGATTCCGTTCGTGTGCGGGCTCCTCCTGGCGCTGGTGGCGGCCCAGCTCGCGGCCGGTCGGCCGACGCCGTGGCTGCCGGCCTCGCTGCTCCGGCGCTCGATCCCGCAGGATGCCGTGAAGCGGGCCGTCACCCGCGCGCTGCCCATCCTGCAGCGGCTCGAGCGGCTGTCGCGGCCTCGCATCGCGTTCCTCGAGAAGCCGCTGGCGCTGCGGCTGATCGGCATCGTGCTGATCGTCATGTCGCTCGGCCTGCTCGTCGCGGCCCCCGTCATCGGTCAGATCCCGCTCGGCATCGCCGTCTGCCTCGTGGGGCTCGGGCTGGTCGAACGGGACGGCGTCGTCGTGGTCGGCGGGCTCCTGGTCGGGCTCGTCGGCCTGCTCCTGTCGCTGGGCTTCGTCTACGCGATCTTCGCGGGCGTCGAGCACTTCTTCTGAGTCGGGCCGACCTTACGAAAGCGTCATGCCGCCGAAGGCGGGGCGTAACGCGGCGGGCCTTAGACCATCCTCCATCAGTTCCACAGGCGGTCGGCCGGTAGCCCCCCCGAAGGCCTGCCGCAGGTGAGAATTGGACGGAGGCCGGGCTGCAACGCCCCCCGCCAGCCCGGTACTTCGTGACGGCAGGTCGAACTCCGGTTCGGCCTGCCGTTTCGTTTGAGGACGGGCTAATGAACCCCATGCGCATACTCGTCATCGAAGACGACAGGGACGCCCTCGACTACCTCGCCAAGGCGTTCAGGGAATCGGGGCACGTCGCCGACACCGCGGCGGACGGCCTGGACGGCTATGCGCTCGCCCGCGACGGCGGCTACGACGTCATGGTCGTCGACCGCATGCTGCCGAAGCTCGACGGCCTGTCCCTGATCCGCTCCCTGCGCGAGCAGAAGGTCGAGACGCCGGCCCTGATCCTGTCGGCCCTCGGCCAGGTCGACGACCGCATCAAGGGCCTGAAGGCCGGAGGCGACGACTACCTGCCCAAGCCCTATTCCTTCTCCGAGCTGCTCGCGCGGATCGAGGTGCTGGCGCGTCGCGGCCTCGCCGGCAACACGCGGGGCGAGGCGACGAGCTACCGCGTCGGCGAGCTCGAACTCGACCGGCTGTCCCACCGCGTCACGCGGGGCGGCCTCGACATCCCCCTCCAGCCCCGCGAGTTCCGGCTGCTCGAATACCTCGTCCGCCATGCCGGCCAGGTGGTCACCCGCACGATGCTGCTCGAACACGTCTGGGACTACCATTTCGATCCCCAGACGAACGTGATCGACGTGCACGTGTCGCGGCTCCGCGCGAAGATCGACAAGGGGTTCGACCGGCCGCTCATCCACACGGTCCGGGGTGCGGGATACATGGTCCGTGACACCGGCAAGTAGCGTCGACGACCCGGCGCCGCGGCTCGCCGCCGCGGTCGCGCGCCCGGTCCGCCGGCCGCGGCGGCTCGCCTTCCTGCCGAACCTGTTCCGCACCACGGCCTTCAAGCTCTCGGCCGCCTATCTCGTCACCTTCACGGTCTTCGCCTTCGTGGCGCTCGGCTACGTCGCCTGGAGCGCGACCAAGCTCCTCGACGACCAGATCGTCGAGACGATCGAGGCGGAGATCGCGGGCCTCGCCGAGCAGTACCGCGTGGCGGGCATCCGCCGTCTCGTGAACGTGGTCGACCGGCGCTCGCGCCAGCCGGGCGCGTCGCTCTACCTCGTCACCAACTTCGCCGGCGAGCGGATCGCGGGCAACATCGGCAGCCTGCCGCCGGGGACGCTCGACACGCCCGGCCAGCGGGAGATCGAGTACGGGCGCACGGAGGAGGAGGCCCGCGACCACCGCGCCATCGTCAAGGTCTTCCTGCTGCCCGGCGGCTTCCGCCTCCTGGTCGGCCGCGACGTCGACGAGCGGAGCCGCATCCGCGAGATCATCGGCCAGACCTTCGGCGTCTCGCTCCTCCTCGTCGGCATCCTCGGATGCCTCGGCGGCTGGTTCGTCACGAAGCGCGTGCTGAAGCGCGTCGACGACATGACGGCCCTGACGGAGACCATCATGGCGGGCGATCTCACGGGCCGGGTCGGGCTCGCGGGCACCAACGACGAGCTCGACCGGCTGGCCCTGGGGCTGAACGCCATGCTGGACCGGATCGGCGAATTGATGACCGGGCTGACCGAGGTCTCGAACAACATCGCCCACGACCTCAAGACGCCCCTGACCCGGCTCCGGAACCGGGCGGACGAGGCGCTGCGGGGCACGCGCGACCCGGACGCGCTGCGGGGCGCGCTGGAGGGCGTGATCGAGGAAAGCGACAACCTCATCCGCATCTTCAACGCGCTGCTGACCATCGCGCGGCTCGAGGCCGGGAACGCGAGCGACACGGCCGCCGCCTTCGACGCGGCGGAGGTGGCGGACGGCCTCGTGGAGCTCTACGAGCCGCTG
>JAEUAC010000056.1 GCA_019695455.1 Methylorubrum extorquens
GGCGCCGGCCGCACCCGCCTCATCGACGCCTGGTGGATCTCGTTCTTCCCGGGCCTCGCCATCTTCCTGTCCGTGCTCGCCCTGAACCTCGTGGGCGAGGGCCTGTCGGACGCCCTCAATCCGAACCTCGCCCGGGGAGGGCGCCGATGACCGAACCCGTTCTCGCCATCGACGGCCTCACGCTCGCCCTGCCGGGCGGGGCCGACCGGGCGCACGCCATCACGGAGCTGTCGCTCTCCGTCGGGCCCGGCGAGACGCTGTGCGTCGTGGGCGAATCCGGCTCCGGCAAGTCGCTCACGGCACTCGCCACCATCGGCCTCCTGCCCCGGGCCGTGCGGCCGGTCGCGGGCTCGATCCGGCTCGCGGGCCGCGATCTGCTGGGCCTCGGCGAGCGGCAGATGCGCGACGTGCGCGGCCGCGAGATCGGCATGATCTTCCAGGAGCCGATGACGTCGCTCAATCCCGTCATGCGGGTCGAGGACCAGATCCTCGAGACCTTCGCGGCCCACGGCGTGCTGGACGCGAAGGGGCGGCGCGACCGCACGATGGAGCTGATCACGGAGGTCGGCCTGCCGGATCCCGCCGCCATCGCGCGCGCCTACCCGCACGAGCTCTCCGGCGGCCAGCGCCAGCGCGTCATGATCGCCATGGCGCTCGCGCTCGAGCCGAAGCTCATCATCGCCGACGAGCCGACCACGGCGCTCGACGTGACCACCCAGGCGCAGATCCTGAAGCTGATCGACGCGCTGCGGAAGAAGCACGGCACGGCCGTCCTCTTCATCACGCACGATTTCGGCGTCGTGGCCGAGATCGCCGACCGGGTCGCCGTGCTCCAGCACGGCATCCTGGTGGAGCAGGGCCCGGCGGAGGGCGTGCTGCGCAACCCGAAGCACGAGTACACGAAGCGGCTGCTCGCGGCCGTGCCGTCGCTGATCCCGCCCGCGCCGAAGAGCTTCGAGGGCGCCCCCAAGGCGTTCCGGGTCGAGAACCTGTCGAAGACCTACCGGGGCCGCGGCTTCTTCAAGGCCGGCCGCGAGGTGAAGGCGGCGGACGGCGTCTCCTTCCAGATCGCGCGCGGCGAGACGCTGGGGCTCGTGGGCGAATCCGGCTCCGGCAAGTCCACCGTCGGGCGCTGCGTCATGCGGCTGATCGAGCCGGACGACGGCACGATCCGCATCGGCGACACCTCCATCCGGGAGATGAGCCAGGCGCAGTTCCGGCCCCTGCGCAAGCGCATCCAGATGGTCTTCCAGGACCCGTTCGCGTCGCTGAACCCGCGCCGCAAGGTCGGCCGCATCATCGCCGAGGGCCCGATCGCCCAGGGTGTGCCGAAGGCCGAGGCGCTGACCCGGGCGGCGACGCTGCTCGACCTCGTCGGCCTGCAGCCCTCGGCGGCGGACCGCTACCCGCACGAATTCTCCGGCGGCCAGCGCCAGCGCATCGGCATCGCCCGCGCGCTGGCGCTCGATCCGGAGGTGCTGGTCGCGGACGAGCCGGTCTCGGCGCTCGACGTCTCCGTCCAGGCCCAGATCCTGGCCCTCATGAAGGACCTGCAGGTCCGGCTCGGCCTCGCGATCCTGTTCGTGACGCACGACCTGCGGGTCGCGGCCCAGATGTGCGACCGCATCGCCGTCATGCAGAAGGGCAGGATCGTCGAGCTGCAGACGACGGGCGACCTCTTCCGCGACCCGCAGCACGCCTACACGAAGGCGCTGCTGGCCGCCGTGCCGGGCGGCACCGTCGGCGGTCAGATCGCGGCCTAGCCGGCTCTCCCCCACGTCGTCAGGCCGAGGAGGACCCGGAAGGCCCGTCTCGACGCACGCACCACCGTGTCGCGTGCGCCGGGACGAGCTGCTGCACCGCTCTCCTCAGCATGACGATGGGGTGGACACGCGAGGGCTCTCAGAACTGGACGGCGACGCGTCCGAGCCCGGCGATCTCGCCGTCCACGCGATCGCCGGCCTTCGCGAAGAGGAGGCCCGTGCAGGAGCCCGTCGTGACCACGTCGCCGACCGAGAGCGGGCGGCCGCGGGCCTCGGCGTGACGCGCGAGCCAGGCGAGGGAGCGCCAGACGTCGGAGGCCGTGTTGCCGCCCCGCGTCTCGGCGACGACGCGACCGCCGAAGGAGAGTCTCGCCTCGACGGTGCGGAGGTCGAGGCTCGCCGGGTCCATCGACGCCGGCTCGCCGAGCACGAGCGCCGCATGCGTGCCGAGATCGGCCAGCTGCGCGAGCGGGTCGGCATCCTTCCAGTCGGCGAGGCGCGTCTCCACGACCTCGATCGCGGGCAGCACGGCCCCGATGCAGGCGGCGAGCGCGGCGGCGGAGAGGAGCGCGCCGTTCGGCCGGATGTCGCGGCCGATCCGCAGGGCGACCTCCAGCTCGGCGCCGCGCATCGGGCCCTCGAAGGTCGCGCCCGAGCTGCGGAGGCCGGCCTCGGGCAGGGGGGCGGCCGTCGGTTCCGCCTCGACGGAGGGGCCGCCGACCTTCCAGCCGCCCACCGGGCCGAGCCCCGCCACCGTCGCGTCCTGGATGGCGTAGGCGCCCGCGCGGTCGGCCGGGAGGACGTCCCGGAAGGGCACGGCCGGGCCGCCCCGGCGGGCGGCGATGAGGCGGTGGGCCACGGCGTCGAAGGTCACGGGGCAGCTCCGGGATGAGGATCCCGCCTCGCTAGGCCAGCGGTTTGACCGCGGCAAGGTCGCGGCCCTAGCCTCCGGGCGAGCGTCGCCGGGCCGCAGGGCCGCAGAGCGTCGCCGACCGGGAGAGACACGATGGCGAGCGAGACGGACGACCGGGATGCCGCGCCCGAGGCGGCGGCACCCTCGCGGCGGGCCATGGCGGGGCTCCTCGGCCTCGGCGCCGCGGCCGCCGCGACCGGGGCCCTGGCCCAGACTGCCGGGCGCCTCGGGCCGCCGAGCGTGGTGACGAGCCCGCCGCGCGACTTCTCGCCCCGCGGGGCGCCGACCACCTACTTCTCCGATCCCGACATCCTGTCGCTCGATCCGTCCTTCGACGCGCTCGTCCAGCCCAACGCCGCCATCAAGCGGCTCTGGACCGGGGCGCTCTGGGCCGAGGGCCCGGCCTGGAACGCGCAGGGGCGCTACCTCGTCTGGAGCGACATCCCGAACAACCGGCAGCTGCGCTGGCTGGAGGACGACGGGCACGTCTCCGTGTTCCGGGCGCCGTCCGGCAACGCGAACGGCAATACGTTCGACTTCCAGGGCCGGCAGATCTCCTGCGAACACCTGAACCGGCGCGTCGTCCGCTACGAGCTCGACGGCTCGGCGACGATCCTGGCGGACGCCTTCGACGGCAAGCGCCTGAACTCGCCGAACGACGCCGTCCCGCATCCCGACGGATCGGTCTGGTTCACGGACCCGCCCTATGGCGGCCAGCTCTACGAAGGCGCGCCGGACGTGGCGGGCGGCCCCTCCAACGCGGGCGGCAGGAACGACATCCACGTCTTCGACGTCGGCGCCGACAACCGG
>JAEUAC010000305.1 GCA_019695455.1 Methylorubrum extorquens
ACGGCGCTCGAGCGGGCGGGCGTCTCCCGCGTGCTGGCCGAGCCGACGCTCGTCGCCGTGTCGGGCGAGACCGCGTCGTTCCTCGTGGGCGGCGAGATCCCGATCTCCATCGGCTGCGGCATCGCCGCCTGCGTGCCGACCATCACGTACAAGCAGTACGGCATCCAGCTCGCCTTCACGCCGATCGTGCTGTCGGAAGGCCGGATCAGCATGCGGGTCTCGACGGAGGTGAGCGAGATCGACCGGGAGAACGCGGTCGGCGACACGCCCGGCTTCCGGACGCGGAAGACCTCCACGTCGATCGAGCTGCCGTCCGGCGGCACCATGATGTCGGCCGGCCTCATCTCGTCCACGTCGGCGAACACGATCCAGGGCGTCCCGGGCCTCATCAACCTGCCGGTGCTCGGCGCGCTGTTCCGCTCGCGGGACTACCAGCGCCGCGAGAGCGAGCTCATGATCATGGTCACGCCCTACATCGCCAAGCCGATGGAGGCCGCCCAGGCGAAGCGCCCCGACGACGGCTTCGTCGACGCGACCGACGGCAGCTCGATCTTCATGGGCCGCGTCAACAAGCTCTACGGCGCGGCCGGTCCGGCCGGGTCGGCGCCGACGGGCCGCGGCCGCTTCGGCTTCATCACGGACTGACCGGCGCCCGCCCCGACCCCCAACGAGGATCATCCCCATGCTCGCGCCCACCCGGCTCCGCCGCCCGGTCCTGGCCATGGCCGCCCTGTCCGCGCTCGCCCCGGCGCTCGGCGGCTGCGTGACCGACACGACCGCCTCCCTCCAGCCGGCCTACCCGTCCGACTACCGCGACCGTCACCCGATCGTGCTCGCCCAGGGCGCCCGCGTCCTGGATCTCTTCCCCGACGCCCGCGGCGGGCTGTCGTCCCGGCAGGCCGACGACCTCGCCGCCTTCGTGGCCGATGCCCGGCGCTCCGGCAGCGGCGCGCTCGTGGCCCAGGTGCCGGCCGGCACGGCCGACGGCGCCGCGACGGGCGCCGCCCTGTCCCGCGTCCGGGCGGCGGCGGGCGGCCGGGTCGCGGTCTCGCCCTACAGCCCGACGGACCCGACCGTCGCCTCGCCGATCCGGCTGAGCTTCCGCCAGCTCCAGGCCAAGGTCGGCAGCGAGTGCGGCCTGTGGCCGATGGACCTCGGCGTGAGCGACTTCGCCTTCTCCGAGTCGAACCAGCAATACTGGAACCTCGGCTGCGCCACGCAGTCGAACTTCGCCGCGCAGATCGCCGATCCGGTCGACCTCGTCCGCGGCCGCCAGATGACCAAGCCCGACACCGTCCGGCGCATGGGCAACATCGAGAAGCTGCGCGGGGGCACCGATCCCTCCACGCAGTACAAGAACGAGGGGACGTCCGTCCGCTCGGGCGTCTCCCAGTAAGCCGAACGGAGCGATCCATGTCTGACGATGGCAGCGGCGCCGAGCGCCTCATCGCGCCTCTGCCGCGCGTGACGATCCAGGCGTTCTGCGAATCGCAGGACGTGGCGGACGCGATCGCGCGGTCCGCCGCGGACCGGCGCATGCAGAAGGCCCACGTGAAGGTGCAGATGGGCGGGGCGCCGGCGGCCGTGGAGGCCTACCGCCAGAGCCCGACGCCCAACGTCATCGTGCTCGAGTTCGGCACCGACCGGTCGGAGATCCTGGGCGTGCTGGACCAGCTCGCCTCCGTCTGCGACCCCGGCACGAAGGTCCTGGCCGTCGGGCACGTCAA
The DNA here is from genome assembly GCA_019695455.1 of Methylorubrum extorquens. Taxonomy (GTDB): domain Bacteria; phylum Pseudomonadota; class Alphaproteobacteria; order Rhizobiales; family Beijerinckiaceae; genus Enterovirga; species Enterovirga extorquens_A. The sequence goes on from JAEUAC010000305.1 coordinate 1,728, forward strand.
CGACGTGCTGCTCTATCGCGAGCTGATGCGGCAGGGGGTCAGCGAATACCTCATCGCGCCCTTCGACGTGCTGGACTTCATCCAGGCGGCGTCCGACCTGTTCGCGACGCCGGGCGCCGAGCCGCTCGGCCGCACGATCGCCGTCATGGGCGCGCGCGGCGGCGTCGGCGCCTCCACGATCGCCCACAACATCGCCTTCGCGGTCGCCAACACGGTCGGCACCCAGACGGTCATCATCGACCTCGACATCGCGTTCGGCACCGCCGGCCTGAACTTCAACCAGGACCCGCCGCAGGGCGTGGCCGAGGCCGTGTTCGCGCCCGACCGCCTGGACGCGAACCTCGTCGACCGCCTCCTGTCGAAATGCGGCGACAACCTGAGCCTGCTCGCGGCGCCGGCCGTGCTCGACCGCACGACCGACCTCACGGAGACGTCGATCGACGGGCTGGTCGACATCCTGCGGGCGTCCGTCCCGACCATCGTCATCGACCTGCCGCACACCTGGACGGCCTGGTCCAAGCGGCTGATGTTCGGGGCCGACGAGGTCGTGATCGTGGCGACGCCCGATCTCGCCTCGCTGCGCAACGCCAAGAACCTGTTCGACGCCCTCAAGGGGTCGCGCCCGAACGACGCCCGGCCGCGGATCGTCCTGAACCAGGTCGGCCTGCCCAAGCGTCCCGAGATCTCGACGGCCGACTTCGCCAAGGCGCTCGGGATCGAGATCTCGGCCATCATCCCGTTCGACGCGCTGACCTTCGGCACCGCCGCCAACAACGGCCAGATGATCGCCGAGGTGCAGGCGGGCGGCAAGACGGCGGAGATCTTCGCCTCGCTCGGCGCGAGCCTGACCGGCCGCACCGAGACGAAGCGGGCGAGGGGCGGGGGGTTGTTCGATCCCCTGCTCGCCAAGCTGTCGCGCCGCAAAGCGTCGTGAACCCGATCCGCGCCTGAGGGGCCTTGATGTTCGGAAAGCGTTCAATCGGCGGTGCCGTTCCGCCCCGCCCGGTGCCGCAGCCGGCGCCGGGGCGCGGCGCCCGCGAGGC
>JAEUAC010000454.1 GCA_019695455.1 Methylorubrum extorquens
TGCTCGAGATCGTCGATTCCCTGACGCTCGGGCTCCTGCCCGACGCGCTGAAGCTTACGCGCGACCAGGTCGCGCTGCTCGCGATCGACAACGTCGTGTCCGAGGCCGCGAAGGCGGAGGGCCGGACGATCACGGCACCCGGATGGGCGGCCTGCACGGCCCGCTCGGCCTCCGCCTTGGTGCGCCCGTAGGCGGCGGGCGAGGCCGGGTCGGCGCCGAGCGCCGAGACCTGCACGAAGGGCAGGCCCGCCGGCACGGCGCGGGCGATGGCGGCGGCGCCGTCGGCCTGCACGGCCTCGAAGGACTGGCGGCCCGTCTCGGTCAGGATGCCGACGCAGTTCACCACCGCGTCCGCCCGGTCGAGCGCCCGGCCGACCGAATCCGGGTAGCGCAGGTTCGCCTGGACGAGCTGGACCTGGCCGACGGTGCCGAGCGGCGTCAGGAAGGTCGCGAGATGCGGCTTCCGCACCGCCACCCGGATCCGGTAGCCGCGCTTGGCCAGGGCCCGCACCACGTGGCGTCCCAGGAAGCCCGACCCGCCGAACACGGTCACGAGCTTCGGCGCCTGTCGCATTGCATCCATGACGGTTTCCGGCACTCCCTCCGGCCTCCTTTAAGGACGGAGCGCGCCGGTGGGAAGCGGGACGCGGGCCGGCGCGGCCCGCGTCCCCGGGGCGGGCGTCAGCCGCGCTTCTCGAGGATGACCGTCTCGTCCATGCCGGCCTGGTCGTGCAGCCACTTGGCGAGCAGGCCCGCCAGCATGGCGCCCACGATCGGGGCCACCCAGAACATCCAGAGCTGGACCACGAACGGGCCGCCCGCGAACAGCGCGGCGGCGGTCGAGCGCGCCGGGTTCACGGAGGTGTTCGTCACCGGGATCGTGATGAGGTGGATGAGAACGAGCGCGAAGCCGATCGGGATGCCGGCGAAGCCGGACGCCGCGCCGCGCGACGTCGTGCCGATGATGATGAAGAGGAAGAAGAACGTCGTCAGGACCTCGGCGACCAGGCAGGCGAGGAGCCCGTACTGGCCGGGGCTGAGCGCGCCGTAGCCGTTCGACGCGAAGCCGCCCGGCACGAAGCCGGCCCGGCCGGACGCGATGACGTAGAGGATCGCCGCCCCGGCGATCCCGCCCACGACCTGCGCCACGATGTAGGGGGCCACGTGCTTGTTGGCGCAGCGCCCCGCCGCCCAGAGGCCGAGCGTCACGGCCGGGTTGAAGTGGCCGCCCGAGATGTGGCCGACCGCGTAGGCCATGGAGAGGACGGTCAGGCCGAAGGCGAGCGAGACGCCCAGGAAGCCGATGCCGAGCTGCGGATAGGCCGCCGACAGGACGGCCGCCCCGCAGCCGCCGAAGACCAGCCAGAACGTGCCGAAGAACTCGGCCGCCGCCCGGCGCGTCGTATCGTGATCCATGATGAACCTCGCCACGGCGTGCTGCCGTCCGGCGAGGCGTTATGTCGCGCAGCGGACCGAGTCACGGTCCGCGTTCACGCATGATTAACGCTGCCGCCTCAGCGGATCCGGCCCCGGGCCGCGACCGGGATCTCGCCGACGATCTCGTCGCCCCGCACGGCGACCAGCGTGTCCATGAGGTTGACCACGACGCAGACGTGGTTCGGCACGATCGAGACCACGTCGCCGATGGCGGGCGCGGCCTCGCAGGCGGAGAGGTCGGCGAAGCCGTGCTCCTCGGCGAGGGCGTGGATCGTCGCGTTCGGGTGCCCGCGCAGGCTCTCGTAGCCCTCTGGCTTGGCGGGCTCTGCCGTGAGGGTCTTCCAGGGGGGGTCGAATATGCTCCGCGTGGGCGTCGCACGGCTGACCAGCGTCGAGACGACCGTCAGGGCGCAGTCGGCGAGCGTCGCGGCACCCGCCGCCATCATCATGCGGTCGTTGTAGACGTAGGTGCCGGGCCGGTGCTCCGTCGCGCCCCGGATGCGGCCGAGATGGGCGAGGTTCGGCGTGCCGCCGGTCGACACGATCGCCGGGTCGAGCC
>JAEUAC010000105.1 GCA_019695455.1 Methylorubrum extorquens
TCCAGTGGCTCGAGAACATCGAGCCCTGGTGCGTCTCGCGCCAGCTCTGGTGGGGGCACCGCATCCCGGCCTGGTACGGGCCGGACGGGCACGTCTTCGTGGCCGAGACGGAGGAGGAGGTCGTCCCCGAGGCGCTCGCCCACTACGTGGTGAACGGCACGCTGAGCGAGGAGGACGCCGCCCTCTACGCGTCCGATCCCGAGCGGCGCGCGGCCTTCCTCACGCGCGAGGAGGACGTGCTCGACACGTGGTTCTCCTCCGCGCTGTGGCCGTTCTCGACGCTCGGCTGGCCCGAGGAGACGCCGGAGCTCGCCCGCTTCTACCCGACGAACACGCTCGTCACGGGCTTCGACATCATCTTCTTCTGGGTCGCCCGGATGATGATGATGGGCCTGCACTGCACGGACCGGGTGCCGTTCGACACCGTCTACATCCACGCCCTCGTCCGCGACGAGCGCGGGGCCAAGATGTCGAAGTCGAAGGGCAACGTCATCGATCCGCTGCAGCTCGTCGACAGCTACGGGGCGGACGCGCTGCGCTTCACGCTGGCCGCCATGGCGGCGCAGGGCCGCGACATCAAGCTGTCGACCAGCCGCGTCGAGGGTTACCGCAACTTCGCGACGAAGATCTGGAACGCCGCCCGCTTCGCCGAGATGAACGGCTGCGTGGCGGTCGCGGGCTACGACCCGGCCTCGCTGCGGCTGCCGCTCAACCGCTGGGCCGTCGGCCAATGCGACCGGGCCGTCGCCGAGGTCACGGCCGCGATCGAGGATTACCGCTTCAACGAGGCGGCCGGCGCCGCCTACCGGTTCACCTGGAACACGTTCTGCGACTGGTATCTCGAACTGGCGAAGCCCCTGCTCCAGGGCGCGGACGGGCCGGACAAGGACGAGACCCGGGCGAGCGTCGCCTGGGTGTTCGAGACGGTGCTGAAGATCCTGCACCCGTTCATGCCCTTCCTGACCGAGGAGCTCTGGGCCGTGCGGGTGACGGACAGCCTGACGCTCGCCATGGCGGACGTGCTGCACGGGGAGGGCGGTCCGGCGCCGATGCCGCCCGGCGGGCAGGGGGCCGATCTCCTGACGCTCTCCGCCTGGCCGCTCTTCCGCGGCCTGCCGGACGAGGCGGCCGAGGCCGAGATCGGCTGGGTGGTGGATCTCGTCTCCGACGTGCGCTCCGTCCGGTCCGAGATGGGCGTTCCCGCGGGCGCGCAGGTGCCGCTGCTGCTGGTCCGGCCGGGCGAGGCGACGCGCGCCCGCGCGGCGGCCTGGGCGGAGACGATCGCCCGCCTCGCCCGGGCGCCGTCGATCGACGTCGTCGACGAGGCGCCCGCCGGCGCCGTCCAGCTCGTCGTCCGCGGCGAATCGGTGGCGCTGCCGCTGGTCGGCATCGTCGATGTCGGCGCCGAGACGGCCCGCCTCACGAAGGAGCGCGCGAAGCTCGACGGCGAGATCGCGAAGACGGGCGCCAAGCTCTCGAACCCGGACTTCCTGTCCCGGGCCAAGGAGGAGGTCGTCGAGGAGCAGCGCGAGCGCATGGCCGAGGCGGAGGCCCGCCGCGCCAAGATCGACGCGGCCCTCTCGCGGCTCGGCGCCGCCACGGCATGACGGGGGCGGGGCGGCGCTCGTCCGAGCCCGCCTCCGGGGATGCGCGTCCCGGCCGGCGAGGCCTGCGCCGGCTCGGCCTCGTCCTCGTCTGCCTCGTCGCGCTCGTCCTCTTCGGCACGCGCTGGGGCGACCGCTCGCTCTTTCCCGCGACGGCGGGCGACACGGTGCCCGTCCTCTACGTGTCGAACGGCTTCCATGCCGGCCTCCTCGTCCCCGTCCCGGCCCTGCGCGACGGGGCCGCGCGGACGGGTCTCCCGCCGGTCGGCGCGATCGCGCAGCGCTTCGCCGCCTACGATTGGGTCGAGCTCGGCTGGGGCGACGAGGGCTTCTACCGCGAGACGCCGACGGTCGCCGACATCGACTGGCGGCTCGGCCTGACGGCGCTGCTGGGCCTCGGGTCGGGCTCGGTCCTCCACGTGGTCGGCGTTCTCGGCGATCCGCTTCGCGTCTTCACCCAGGGCGGGACGGTCGCGCTCACCCTCTCGCAAGCCGGCTTCGACGCCCTGATCCGGCGCCTCGGGACCACGGTGGCGCGCGCGCCGGACGGAGCGCCGATCGAGCTCGGTCCGGGCCTCTACGGGCCGAGCCTGTTCTACCGGGCGACCGACCGCTTCTTCTTCGGCCACGTCTGCAACCACTGGATCGCGGACCTGCTCGACGCGGCGGGCGTGCCCGTCTCGCCGCTTCTCGCGACGATCCCGCGCGGGCTCGGCTGGGACCTTGCGTGGCGGTCGGGTCTGGCCCGCGAGGCCCCGGCCGCTCTTCCCGACCCGGGCCGGACGCAATAAGCCGGTCCGCATGAGCTCGCACCCGGATTCCGCCACCGTCTCCGCCGGCCCCGTCACGTTCGGCAACGCGCTGCCGCTCGTCCTGATCGCCGGGCCATGCGCCATGGAGAGCCGGGACCATGCCTTCGAGATGGCGGACGCGCTCGTCGGCATGGCGCGCGAGGCCGGGATCGCGCTCGTCTACAAGTCGTCCTTCGACAAAGCGAACCGGACCTCGGCGTCCAGCGCCCGGGGCATCGGGCTCGCGGCGGCGCTCGAGATCTTCGCC
>JAEUAC010000148.1 GCA_019695455.1 Methylorubrum extorquens
CCAGGGCCGCGGCGGCGGCCGCCCCGATGGCCGCGATGCCGGCCACGTTCTCCGTGCCGCCGCTCCGCCGGTCCTCCTGGTCGCTGCCCGCGAGCAGCCGCAGGGCCGGCCCCGCGCGGCCGGCCGCCACGACGAGGGCGCCCGTGCCCGAGGGGGCGCCGAGCTTGTGCCCCGACAGGGTCGCGGCCGCGAGGCCGAGCGCCGGCATCGTCAGGTCCATCCGGCCGGCGGCCTGGACGGCGTCGACATGCAGGGCCGCGCCCCGCTCGGCCGCGATCGCCGCCACGGCCGCGAGGTCCGTCACGACGCCCGTCTCGCCGTTGACGGCCCCGACGGACAGGAGGGTCGGCCCGTCCGAGGCCGCCAGCGCCCGGCGGAGCGACCCGCTCTCGATCCGGCCGGCGCCGTCGACCGGCAGCACGGTCACGTCCCCGCTCGCGAAGCCGTGACCCCGCAGCACGGAGGGGTGCTCGGTCGCGACCGTCACTAGCCGGGTCGCCGGTCGCCCGTCGGGCGTCAGGAGGGCGCCCGGCCGAAGCGCCGTCGCGTTGGCCTCCGTCCCGCCGGACGTGAACACGACCTCCTCGTCGCGGGCGCCGAGAAGGCGCGCGACGGCGGCACGCGCCCGTTCCGTGACGGCACGCGCCGCCCGGCCTTCCGCATGGACGGAGGAGGCGTTGCCGCCGGCACGCGCCGCGGCGAGCCAGGCGGCCTCCGCCTCGGGCCGGAGCGGCGAGCCCGCGTTGTGGTCGAGATAGGCGCGCGCCCTCACGGCGTCGCCCCGGGCCGCGCCCGACCGGCGATCGTCACGGCACGAATGTCTTGCATTCCAGACCGCACGACGTGATATCACCTTCGCGAGAGGACGAACCGGCGGCCGCCATCGCTGGCGTACTCGGTTCGTTCTTGTCTTAGAACAATTCTAATCGAGGGTAGCGGCCTTGCCCCGCGCGAGTCAAGCGCCGCGGCGACCGCCAGGCGCCGCGGGCGCTGGCAGGAGCGGGACCGAGTTCCGCCGCGCCCGAGGGTGCAGCACCGATGCCTGAAGTCACATTCACGGGTCCGGCCGGCCGGATCGAGGGACGCTACCAGCCCGCCAAGCAGAAGGGCGCGCCGATCGGCATCGTCCTCCACCCGCACCCGCAATTCGGCGGGACGATGAACAACCAGATCGTCTACAACCTGTTCTACGGGTTCGTGAATCGCGGTTTCTCGGCGCTGCGGTTCAACTTCCGCGGCGTGGGCCGGAGCCAGGGCCATTTCGATCACGGCGCCGGCGAGCTCTCGGACGCCGCCGCCGCGCTCGACTGGGCGCAGGCCGTGAACCCCGACGCCCGCACCTGCTGGATCGCCGGCGTCTCCTTCGGCGCCTGGATCGGCATGCAGCTCCTGATGCGCCGGCCCGAGATCGAGGGCTTCATCTCGATCGCGGCGCCCGCGAACCGGTTCGACTTCACGTTCCTGGCCCCCTGCCCGTCCTCGGGTCTCTTCGTGCACGGCTCGGAGGACCGCGTGGCTCCCCAGAAGGAGGTCATGGCCGTCATCGAGAAGGTGAAGACGCAGCGCGGCATCCAGATCGAGCACCAGCTCGTGGAGGGCGCGAACCACTTCTTCGACGGCAAGGTCGAGGAGCTGATGTCCACGTTCGACACCTACCTCGACAAGCGCCTCGGCAAGGCCGAGGACCAGGCGGCGTAGACCTCCGGGACGACCTGTCGCAGCCGGGTCGGGGCGCCCGGTCGCGGTCAAGGGTTCGTTCACCTTGGCTCCATGCCGGACCGTCCGTTTCGCTGCAGCGCACGTTGCTTGTCCGGGCTGCGGGGTCGATGAACGGGCATGGACGATGGGACGGACACCCCGCGGGCGCGGCTCGCCCGCATGTCGGATCGGGACTTCCTGGCCGCCTGGAAACGGGTGTTCGGCCAGCCCCCGGCCGCGCTGCTGGAGCGCGCCACGATGATCGACCTGCTGCTCGCTGACGGCCCCGCGCGCCTGCTGAAGCGCGAGCGGGACAGGCTGCGCTTCAGGGCCGCGATGGCGGACGGGCGAGCCGACCGCCTGGACGAGGCGTGGCCACGCCTGTCGTCCCGGGGAAGGTGATGGGCAGGTCGCGCAGGCGGCGCGCCGCCAGGTAGGCGAAGGCCTGCGCCTCCAGGCCGTCTGCCGACCAGCCGACCGCGTCCGCTGACAGGACCGGGGCGTCCACGGCCTCGCCGATCCGGCGCATCAGCTCGGGGTTCCGGGCTCCGCCGCCCCCGACGATCCAGCGGCCCGGACGCTCGGGAAGCAGCGCCAGCGCCCGTGCGACGGCGCCGGCCGTGAAGGCCGCGAGCGTCGCGGCCGCATCCGCGATCGGGAGGTGGCCGACCAGCCGGTGCGAGAAGGCGTTGCGGTCCAGCGATTTCGGCGCGGGGCGGTCGAAATAGGGATGCGCCAGAAGCCACGCGACGAGCGCCGCGTCGGGCGTGCCGGCGCCCGCGATCCGTCCCCCCTCGTCGTAGGCGATCCCCGCCCGGTCCTGCACGAGATCGTCGAGCAGCGCGTTGCCGGGCCCCGTGTCGAACCCGACCAGCGTGTCGCGGCCGATGCCCGTGACGTTCGCCACCCCGCCGATGTTGAGGATCGCGAGCGGCAGGGCGAACCCCGCCGCCTCCGCCAGGGCGCGGTGGAACACGGGCACGAGCGGCGCGCCCTCGCCGCCGGCCGCGACGTCGTCCGCCCGGAAATCGTAGGCGACCGGGATCCCGAGCCGCCGGGCCAGCGCCGGCCCGTCGCCGATCTGGACCGTCAGGCCGGCCTTCGGCCGGTGCAGCACCGTCTGGCCGTGGAAGCCGACCGCCGCGACCGCCCCGGGCGCGAGATCCCAGGCGGCGAGCGCCGCCTCGACGGCCTCCGCATGCGCCCGCGTCACCAGCGCCTCCGCCTCGGCGAGGCAGCCCGGCCGCGCCGTCCGGTCCGTCAGGCCCTCGGCCTCCCGCATGGCCCGCAGGAGAAGCGCGCGCTCGGCCTCGTCGTAGGGGCGGGAGAGCGTCTCGCCCGCGAAGCCGTTCGCGCCGCCGGCCCGCGGCGCGACGCGCTCGCCGTCCGTCTCGATCAGGGCGACGTCGACGCCGTCGGCCGACGTGCCGCTCATGAGGCCGATCACCAGCACGCGACCGTCTCCTCCGGCGGCTCCCGCGGCGATTTAGCGATTTCCCGGCGGGGCTGCTACAGCACCGCGTCCCCAACCCGACCGCCGGCCATGTCCACCGTCCGATCCGACTTCCTGCGCGTGCTCACCGAGCGCGGCTTCATCCATCAGGTCTCGGACCTCGCGGGCCTCGACGAGGCGTGCCGGACCGGCCGGATCACTGCCTATGTCGGCTACGACGCGACCGCGACCAGCCTGCACATCGGCAACCTGATCTCGGCCACCATGCTGCACTGGCTGCAGGAGACGGGCCACAAGCCGATCGCCCTCATGGGCGGCGGCACCTCGATGGTGGGCGATCCCTCCTTCCGCGACGACCAGCGCGGCCTGCTGACGCCGGAGACGATCGACCGCAACATCGCCGGGATCCAGCGCATCTTCGGCCGCATCCTGCGCTTCGGCGACGGCCCGACCGACGCCGTCATGGTCAACAACGCGGACTGGCTGCTCAAGCTGAACTACGTCGAGTTCCTGCGCGAGGTCGGCCGGCACTTCTCGGTCAACCGCATGCTCAGCTTCGATTCGGTGAAGCTGCGGCTCGACCGCGAGCAGTCGCTGTCCTTCCTCGAATTCAACTACATGATCATGCAGGGCTACGACTTCGTCGAGCTCAACCGGCGCCACGGCTGCGTGCTGCAGATGGGCGGCTCCGACCAGTGGGGCAACATCGTCAACGGCGTCGATCTCTCGCACCGGATGGGCGGGCCGCAGCTCTACGCGCTGACGACCCCGCTGCTCACGACCTCGTCCGGCGCCAAGATGGGCAAGACGGCGAACGGCGCCGTGTGGCTCAACGGCGACCTCTTCAGCCCCTACGCGTTCTGGCAGTACTTCCGGAACACGGAGGATGCGGACGTCGTCCGCTTCCTGAAGATCTTCACCCGCCTGCCGCTCGACGAGATCGCGCGGCTCGGCGCGCTCGGCGGCGCGGAGATCAACGAAGCGAAGAAGGTGCTCGCGACCGAGGCCTGCGCCATCGTCCATGGCCGGGAGGCCGCGGACGGGGCGGCCGCGACGGCCCGGCAGACCTTCGAGGAGGGTGTCACGGCCGCGACGCTGCCGAGCGTCTCGGCCGAGCCGGGTGCGATCGAGGCCGGCATGCCGGTCGCGGCGGCCTTCGTGCGGGCCGGGCTCGCGGCCTCGAACGGCGAGGTGATCCGGGCGATCGCCAACGGCGCCATCTCGGTCAACGACGAGCGCGTTACCGACCGGTCCCGCACGATCGGCACGGCCGACCTGCGCGACGGTGCCGTGAAGCTCTCCTTCGGCAAGAAGAAGCACGTCCTCCTGCGGCCGGGCTCCCCCGCCTGACCCTCCCGGCCGGGCCTGGATCCCGACGCGCGTCGGGATGAGCGGGCGGTGCTCGGCGGCCCCTAAATCCCCGCCGCTCGTCCCGGCGAAGGCCGGGACTACCGCG
>JAEUAC010000313.1 GCA_019695455.1 Methylorubrum extorquens
GAGACGAGCCTCGCGGACGAGCTGGCCGCGGCGGCTCCCGCGCCGCGCGAGCCCAAGGTCGCCCCGACGCCCGTGCCGGCTCCGGCTGCGGCACCCGCGCCTGCCTCCGAGGCCGCGACGGCCCGCGCCACCCGCTCCGTCAACGACGCGATCGGCGGCATCGGCGGCATCTCGGCCGACATCACGGGCATGATCGACGGCGACAAGGCCGTGGCGCTCTGGATGCGTCGGGCCAAGGGCGAACCGAAGGTGTTCACCCGCGAGATCTACGCGCCGGAGGATCGCGAGACCTTCGACGAGATCCGCCGCCGTCACCAGGCCGATGCCGGCTTCCGCCGCACCGTCGACCGCTACGTGAGCGAGTTCGAGCGGCTGCTCGACAGCCTGCCCGAGGGCCGGCCCGGCACGGAGATGATGCGGACCTACCTGACGTCCGACACGGGCAAGGTCTTCCTCATCCTGGCCCACGCGGCCGGCCAGCTCGACTGACCGCCCGGGTGGGGCGCCGCTGGCCCCACCCGCTCCTTGGACGGGGCAGCCTCGCCTTCGGGAGCACCGATCGGAGTGGATGGCCGGCGCTGTGCCGGCCATCCACTCCATCCAAGAGCCCGTCCGGCCCTTTGGGACGACGGAGAAGAGAGGTCGGGCTCCGTCTCAAGGATGGCCGGTGGGCCCGTCCCGAAGCAGATGCGGCCGTCGTGCGTCCTTCGAGGCTTCGCTGCGCTCCGCACCTCAGGATGACGAGGTCGGCGGAATCCATCTCCTCACGCCGTCATGCCCGCGAGACCTTGCGCGACGGCGGCGGAGACTGGTGGCGCCCTGACGCGGTCATGGCCGGCCCGTGCGGGCTATCCACGCTCATCCGAGAGCCGACATCCGGCATCGTCGCGCAACGGCGCCGCGTGACGCCGAGACGAGCTGGACCTTGGCGATGGAGAGGCCGGACGCCGAGTGACGGAGAGCCCGTGGGCCCGGCCCGACGCAGGCGCGGCCGGGATGGGAGCGGGAACGCTACGCGCCCCTCACCCCCCGAGAGCGGCCGTCAGGTGCCGGCGCGCAGCGCGGGAGGCGGGCCGGAGCCGGTCCAGCGGACGATGTCGGCCAGGACCCCCGCCGAGACGCGGTCGAGAACGGTCGCGACCTCGCCCGCTCCGCCGGCGCCGACCGGCGCGCGGCCGGTGAAGAGGCGGGCCCGGAGGATACGGCCCGTGCGGGCGTCGAGCAGCCGCACCCAGACCTCGACCACGGCCTCGCTCCGGGCGGCGTCCAGGCCGAAGAAGCGGATGTCGCTGTTCAGCTGGCCGTCCGGCGTCACGCCGTCGCCGGGCCGCGCGGCGCGGGCCCGGCCGATGTTCTCGAAGGTCTGGATCAGGCGCGTCTGGAACAGGCGGGGAAGCCGGTCCGCCCATTGGCCGTCCGGCAGAAGCGAGACCGCGCCCGCCGCGTCCTTCACGGCGATGCGCTCGCTCTCGAAGGCCTGCAGGGCGCTCGGCTCCGCGACGACGATCTGACCGCCGCCGCTTCCACCGCGGCCGGCCGCTCCGCCGGCGGACAGGTCGAAGGCCGTCTTCGGCGCGGATCCGCAGCCGGCCAGGGCCAGCGCGAGGCCGGAGGCGAGCACGATGTCGGACGCGCGGCGGCGGGCCAGTCCGCGCACCGATCCGGCTCGGCGAAGGATGATGTGCTGCATGGACCTACGCGTCAACGGCCGCCGTAATCGGGAAGCGAGGCACCGCCTCCGCCGAAGATGACCGATGACGGGTTCCGTTCCAAGTTCTGCGCGGCCCGGCCCACAGTATTGATCGTACGCCGTGCATCCGTCGCCACACCTTCGAGCTGGCGGGTGCCCGCCCCGGAGAGCCGCGTCACGCCCTCGGCGATCTGCGTGGCCCGACGGTTCAGGTTGTCGGAGGCGGCGCCGAAGCGGTCCATCGCGTCGCGGATCGACGCGAAGGTGTCCTTGCCCTCCTTGCCGGCCGCGGAGCCGAGGAAGTTCTCGGCCGCCTTGAGGACGCCGTCGATCTTGCCCGCCGCGCTGTCGAGCTTGGCCGTCAGCGAGTTCGCGTTGCGGATGGCGTTCTCGGCGTCGCGGCTGGAATTGCCGATGGCCGCCGCGAAGCGGCTCGCGCCGTCGATCAGGCTCGCGACGCGGACGGGATCCACGGCCGCGACGACCCGCCCGGCATCCGTCACCGTCTGCTGGAGCGCGGGCGCGAGGTCGGCGAGGCGCCGGATGGCGACGGAGCCGTCGCTCAGGATGTCGGTGATCTTCTGGCGGTTGTCGGAGACGGTCTGCAGCGTCTGGTCGACGCTGGCCACGATCCGGCTCACGCGCTGCGGATCGACCGCCCGCATCACGGCCGTGGTCTGGTCGGTCAGGACCTCGAGCTTCTGGGCGACCGGCCCGATCCGGTCCGCCGCCGTGGCGACCGAGGCGAGGAGGCGATCCAGCTGCGGCGCGTTCTTGCCGAGCGCGTCGGAGAAGGCCTCGACGTTGCGGATGGAGCGGTTGATGCTCTCCCGGTTCGCATCCACGACCGAGTTCAGGTTCTCGAGGAGGATGTTCGCGCGGTCCGCCGTGCCCTTCGCGGTCTCGATGATCGAGCCGATGCCGCCCCGCTCCGCCACGATGATCGGCATGTCCTCGTTCGGGCGCTTCTCGATCGGCTTGGCGTCGGGATCGCCGCCCGAGAGCGCGATCACGGCCGTGCCGGAGAGGAGCGCGACGTCGAGGCTCGCCTTCGTGTCGTCCTTGATGGGCGTCTCGCGGTCGACCTCGATCACGGCGAAGGCCTGCTGCGGCTTCGTCGCGTCGAAGAAGACGTTCGAGACGTCGCCGACCCGGATGCCGTTGAAGAGGACCGGCGCGCCCTTGGAGAGGCCGGCCACGGATTGCGAGAACTCGACCTTGTAGGCCGCGCGCTTCTTGCCGCTGTCCGAGCCCGAGAACCAGTAGACGAAGCCGAAGGCGGCGACGATCACGGCCAGCGTGAAGGCCCCGATGATGGCGTAGTTGGCCCGCGTTTCCATGCCTAGCCTTCGATGCCTCCGGCCACGGCCCGCGCCCGCTTTCCGTGGAAGTACGAACGCACCCAGGGATCTTCGGAGGCCAGCATCTCGTCGATCGGCCCTTCGGCGATGATGCGTCCGTCGCCGAGCGCGGCGATGCGGTCGCAGACCGTATAAAGGCTGTCGAGGTCGTGAGTCACCATGAAAACGGTGAGCCCCAGGGTGCGCTGCAGGGTCGCGATCAGCTCGTCGAACTCGCCCGCCCCGATCGGATCGAGGCCCGAGGTCGGCTCGTCGAGGAACAGGATCTCGGGATCGAGCGCCAGGGCCCGGGCGAGCGAGGCGCGCTTGATCATGCCGCCCGAGAGCTCGGAGGGCAGCTTGTCCGCCGCGTCCGGCTTCAGGCCCACCATCTCGATCTTCAGCATGGCGAGCTCGTCGAGCAGCCGCTCCGACAGCTTCAGGTATTCCCGCATCGGCACCTGGACGTTCTGCCGAACAGTGAGCGCCGAAAAGAGCGCGCCCTGCTGGAACAGCACGCCCCAGCGGCGCTCGACGGACTTGCGCGACTCGCCCGACATGCCGTCGAGATCCTCGCCGAACACCTCGATCGAGCCGCCGCGCTTCGGGTTCAGCCCGAGGATCGCGCGCGTCAGCACCGACTTGCCCTGGCCCGACGGGCCGACGAAGCCCAGGATCTCGCCCCGGTAGACGTCGAGGTCGAGCTTCTTGAGGATCAGGCGTTCGCCGAAGCCGACCTCGAGCTCGCGCACCCGGATGATGGCCTCGCGCGAGCGGTCGGCGCCGTTGGCGGCAGGGGAGCGGGCCATGGTCAGTAATTGATCGCAGCGAAGAAGATGGCGAAGAACCCGTCGAGGACGATCACCATGAAGATCGACTTCACGACCGAGGACGTGACGTGCTGGCCGAGCGATTCGGCCGACCCCTTCACGGCCACGCCCTCGATGGAGGCGATGACGCCGATCACGAGCGCCATGAACGGGGCCTTGATGAGGCCGACCATGAACGTGTTGAACGTGATGGTGGCCTTGAGGCGCGCCAGGAACACGTCCGGCGGGATGTCGCCGTAGATCCAGGCGACCAGCCCGCCGCCCACGAGCGCCGCGATGGCCGCCAGGAAGGCCAGCATGGGCAGGCCGATCACGAGCGCGAGCACGCGCGGCACGATCAGCACCTCAATCGGATCGAGGCCCATGACGCGCAGCGCGTCGATCTCCTCGCGCATCTTCATGGAGCCGATCTCCGCCGTGAAGGCGGAGCCCGACCGCCCGGCCACCATGATCGACGTGAGGAGCACGCCGAGCTCGCGCAGGATCAGGATGCCAACGAGGTTCACGACGAAGGTCTGGGCGCCGAAGCGCTGCAGCTGGAAGATGCCCTGCTGGGCGACGATGCAGCCCACGAGGAACGAGATCAGGACGATGATCGGCACGCCCCGGAAGGCGATCTGCTCGAGCTGGTTGGTGAGCGCGGGCAGCCGGAACCGGCTCGGCACCAGGATGACGCGGACGAGCGCCGCGATGATCTCGCCGAGCGTCGAGATGCCCCGGGCGAAGTCCTGGCCGGCGCTGACCACGGCGCCGCCGATGTCGGCCAGCACGTCGACGAGGCCGGTCCGCTTCTTCTCGGTCGCGGGCTGGAAGCCCCGGTAGGCGACCTCGTTCAGGAGGATGTGGTGCTCCGGCTTGGCGCCCACGAAATCGGCCGGCAGCCCCTTCTGGCCGAATTCGTGCCGCGTCCGGTCGAGCACCCAGGCGCCGAGCGTGTCGAGGCGCTCGATGCGCGACAGGTCGATGAGGGCGCGCCCGCTGTCGCCGGCCGCCGCGACGAGCGCGTCGATCTCCTGCTCGACCGCGCTCGCATGCTCGACCGTCCAGGCGCCCGACAGGCGGGCGCGCAGTTCCTGGTCCGCTCCGTCGAGCTCGGCCCGGGGTGCCGACGCGCTGGTATCGTGCCTCAAACCCGTCGTGTCCCTTGGCACCCGGCCGTCCCGGTGATAGCGCGCCCCGTACGCCCAAGTCGAGCGCCGGAGACCATCGTGCCGCGGCAACTCCACGTCGAGATCGAGCGGTTTCCCGTCGCAGGCCGGTTCACCATCGCGCGCGGCTCGCGCACGGAGATCGTGGTCGTGACGGCGACCATCGAGGAGGACGGGATCCGGGGCCGCGGCGAATGCGTGCCCTACGGCCGCTACGGCGAGACCGTCGAGGGCGTGGCCGCCCTCGTCGAGAGCCTGCGCGACAGGATCGCGGCGGGCCTCGACCGCCAGGCCCTGCAGGCCGAGATGCCGGCCGGCGCCGCCCGCAACGCGCTCGACTGCGCGCTCTGGGACCTCGACGCGAAGCGGACGGGCGTGCCGGCCCACGTGACGGCCGGCCTCGACCGGATCGCGCCCGTCACGACCGCCTACACGATCAGCCTCGACGCGCCCGCCGCCATGGCGGCCGCCGCCGCCAAGGCCGCGGCCCGGCCCATCCTCAAGATCAAGCTCGGCGCCCCGGAGGGCGATCTCGAGCGGATCGCGGCCATCCGCGAGGCGGTGCCGGACGCGACCATCTTCGCCGACGCGAACGAGGGCTGGACGGAGCAGAACCTCGACGCCCATCTGGCGGCCTGCGCGGCCGCGGGCGTCGCGCTCGTCGAGCAGCCCGTCCCGGCCGACCGCGACGCGCTCCTGGCGGGACGGCACCGGCCGGTCCCGGTCTGCGCCGACGAGAGCGTCCACGACCGGCACGGCCTCGAGGCGCTCGTCGGGCGCTACGACGCGATCAACATCAAGCTCGACAAGACCGGCGGGCTCACGGAGGCGCTGGCCCTCGCGGGCGAGGCGGACCGGCTCGGCCTCGGCATCATGGTGGGCTGCATGCTGGGCACGTCGCTCGCCATGGCGCCCGCCATGCTGGTCACGCCGCGCGCCCGGTTCGTCGATCTCGACGGACCGCTCCTCCTGGCGCGCGAGCGGGACGTCACGCTGCGCTACGACGGCAGCATCGTCCATCCACCGGCATCGGCGCTCTGGGGTTGACGCGCCCGGCCACGACGGCCTGAGTGGCGCCATGACCGAGGATCCGTCCCTCCCGGCCATCGAGCGCGATTTCGATGCCATCGAGGCCGCCGTCATGCAGACGGAGCGGGGCCGCTGGTTCCTGGCGGAGTACGGCCGTCGCAACCGCGTCGCGGATACGCAGCTTCTCCTGTCCGCGATCTCCCGGCTCGGCGAGGCGGTCGGCGAACCCGGGGCGCCGCGCTCCGGCGTCGCGACGCCGGAGCCGGCGGAGGATGGCTGTCCTGAGCTCGAGCGCGCGCTCGGCACCGCCCGCACGGCGCTCGCCATCGATCCCTTCGACGCGACCCTGCCGCTGTCGCGGCTGTTCGGCCGCATGCTCCGCGTCTCCCGCAGCGCCGCGACCGACATGCTCGACGCCGTCGAGCGCGTGCAGGAGGCCGCCTGGAACCTGCGGGAAGCCGGCGCCGATCCCGTGCATTGCGAGGAGCTGGAGAGCTGCGCCGCCCGCATCCTGCAGGCCGCGGCCGAGGGCACGGTCACGGAGGCCCGCGGCAACGCCGTGCGGGACGCGATCCTGGCCGTGGAGGAACGCCTGGACGCCATGCGGCGCAATCGCCTGGGCCTTCCGGAGCCGGACCCGGCATCCGAGCCGGACGCCGACGGCGGAGGGGAGCCGGCCGACCGGCCCGAGCCGGTCCCGACGGCATCCGACCCGGTCGCGGACGCGGTCCAGGCGATCCCGCCCTCGCTCGCGGCCATCGACGCGATCGACTTCCGCCAGCGCCTGAAGCTTTTCACCTGATTAACCTCTCGCGCACCATAAGGAGCCCGTCCCGACCGGCCGCTCCCGGTCGCCGCCCGAGGTCGCGTCCTTGGCTCGCTCCGCCCTTGCCGCCGCCCCTCTCCTGGAGGCCGCGCCCGTGAACCCGCTCCTCGGCATCGTCCTGAAGGTGCTCTCCGCGCTCGCCTTCACGATCATGTCGGCCGGCATCAAGCGCGTCGGCTCGGACTATCCGACGGGCGAGATCGTGTTCTTCCGCTCGGCCTTCGCCATCCTGCCGCTCGTCGTCTGGCTCTCGGTCCGGGGGGACCTCATCCGGGCGGTCCGGACGTCCGACCTCAAGGGGCACGTCCTGCGCGGCATCGTCGGCAGCTGCGGCATGTTCGCGGGCTTCGTCGCCCTCTCCTACCTGCCGCTCTCGGACGCGGTCGTGATAGGCTAC
>JAEUAC010000356.1 GCA_019695455.1 Methylorubrum extorquens
ACCCCGGTCTTGGCGTCGGGCTCGATCGCCACGGTGCCGGCCCAGATCTTCTGCGCGCCGACGCGGGCATGGTTGATCGCCGCCTGCCGGAACATGCCCGGCGTCTGCGCGGTGTTGGCGTCGAGCCGGTCGCCGGGGATCACCCGGACGCCGTCGTGCTTCCAGCGCTCGGTGGCGGCGCCCGACGCCTCGGCTTCGTGGGTCTGATCGTGGGGCGTGTCCTGATGGGGCGTATCCTGGTGGGGGGCATGCATCGCAAGGCTCCTGCTCGTCGGCCGCTCGGTGCATCCTAGCCGGTCGCGGGACGCCCGTGTGGGCGGATGCGTCGTCATCGCCGCCGCGTCTTCAGCGCCAGCGCCAGGGCCGCCGGCCAGAACGCGAGGCTCAGGGCGATCACCGGCCCGACGTTGCGCCCCTTCCGGAGCGCGATGGCGGCCGGCAGGAACAGGATGGGGATCGCGACCGCGAGGAACAGCCAGAATGCGAGGTCGCTCATCGGCGACGCATCGGCGACGCCGGCGGCCGGATCAGCTCCGGCCGTGCTTGCATGCGTTGCGGAAGGTTTTGCGCGCCTTGCCGTGAAGGCCCTTCTTGTCGGCCTGCATCGAGCAGTCCTTCGACTTCGCGGTCCGTTCCGCACTCGGCATGGCGGGCTTGCCCGCCGGCGCGGTCGCCGCCGAGCCGGGCACCGCGGCGGGGCCGCCGGCCGTGCCCTGCGCATGGGCCGGGACCGTGAGGAGCAGGCCGGCGACGACGAGGGCGGCGGTGCGATTGAACGTCATGACGGGATGCTCCGGTGAGGGGGCGGAAACGGACGCACGCCGGTACGCGTTCCGCCCCACACGAAGGGTTGATCGCCCGCCTCCGAGGCCGGCGGCACGATCGGTCATCCTTCGGCAACCTGTCCGGCGCATCCTGGTCCACGCTGCATCGCCAGCCGGCAGATCCGCCCGATCCGCTGCGGCGGCCCTGCTCGCTCCCGCGATGCAGGGCCGTCCCGTTCGGCGACGGCAGGATCCGAGTCGCTGAGATCAGCCCAGTCGGTGACATCGCCCGCCCGGTCGCGCCTCAGCCCGGAGCGGGCCCGGAATCGTCCCGCCGCGGTTCGTTCGCCTCGGGCTCTTCCGCCACGGGTGTCCGCAGCCAGGTCGCGATGCGCTGCAGGACTTCGAGGGACGGGTCCGCGGGGCGGGGGGCGGCTGCGAGCGCCCTGCGCACGTCGCGCAGGAACGCCTCGGTGTCGTCATCGGACATCGTCGGTCGCCAAGGCTCGCGGAACTCCGGTTGCCGGTCCGGGGCGACGAAGGCGCGCGCGCCACCGGACGCGCGCGCCACCGGACGCGGCACGGCCCGTGTCGAGGCTGCGCGCATCGCGCAGGGACCGGCTCGGTCGGTCAGGACGTCGACCACTCGCGCTTGACCTCCTCCGCCGGCCGGTCGAGGCGCACGGTGTCGCCATCGATGGACTGGACGAAATCGACGGGGATGTAGTGGTGCAGGCCGCCCGCCGCGGGGTCCTTCTTCGTCAGCTTGATCTCGCCCTTGTCGACGTGGTCGACCGTGCCGACGTGGGCTCCGTCCGAGCCCACGACGTCTGCGTGTTCCTTGATCTGTGCGACGTCGACCATGCGTTTCACTCCCGGTGAGGCTGTCTCAACCGGGCGCACGCGGCCGATGTTCCGCGATCACGCCTCGGTCGCGGACCGCCGCGGCCCTCGGAACCGCCGCGACCGGGTGAGGTTGCGCTCATCAAAGGCTTGTCGACCCGAGCCCTGCCGACCCGAGCCCTGCCGACCCGAGCGAGGATCACCGTGCGCGACTGCCAGCGACCGTCACGCCGTGTCCTCCTGCGATCGGGGGGGGCGGCCGCCGCCGGGGCGATGATCGGGATGCCCGCCGCGCGGAGCCTGGCGGGAGAGCCGGCGGTGACGGAGACGGGCCGGCGCGCGAACTCCCTCGACACGGATTACTTCAAGGGCATGTACGCCACGGAATCCGACCCGTGGAAGTTCGCCACGAGCGCCTACGAGCGCGCCAAGTACCAGGCCACGCTCGAGGCCCTGCCCCGGCCGCACTACGCCTCCGCCCTGGACGTCGGCTGCTCGATCGGTGTGTTCACGCACCAGCTCTGCCCGCGCTGCGACGCCGTGGTCGGGCTCGACGTGGTGCCCTCCGTCCTGGAGGCCGCCCGCGCCCGCTGCGCCGACTGCCCGAACGCGCGCTTCCAGCTCGCCGCCGTCCCCGGGCAATGGCCCGACGGGCGGTTCGATCTCATCGTGATCTCGGAGGTGGCCTACTACCTCGACCGCGCCGACCTCGCCCGCCTCGTCCTCCGGGTGGAGGGCGCGGTGCTGCCAGGCGCCGACATCGTGCTGGTGCACTGGCTCGGCGTTACCCACTACCCGCTCTCGGGCGACGACGCGGCCGAGGGCTTCATCGCCGGCGCGAAGGGGTTCGCGCAGGTGCTGAAGCAGTCGCGCACCGCCGCGTACCGGCTCGACGTGCTGCGGGCGAACGAGGCGGCTCCCGCGCGCTGATCGCGTCCGGCAGCCTCAGGCTTGCGGCGTCATCGCGTCGGCGCCCGGCTCCCGCGCCGGGCGTGCCGGTCGGCGATGCGGAAGAGCAGCAGGCCGACCAGCATCAGGAGCAGGCTCGCCAGCGCCTGGACCGGCCGCGAGGCGACGAGGTGGACCAGCATGAACAGCGTCACCCCGAGGAAGACCAGCGGGGTGACCGGATAGCCCCAGGCTCGGACCGGCCGCGGCAGGTCCGGCCGGGTGACGCGCAGCCTGATCACGCCGAGGACGGCGAGGAACGAGGACAGGATCAGGCCGAACTGGATGAATTCCAGCACCGCCTCGAAGCTTCGGGTGAGGAGCAGGAGGCTGGCGACGCCGGTCTGCAGCAGGGTCGCGGCCACCGGCACGCCGGTGCGGGAGCGCCGCGCGAACCGGGCCAGCAGCGGCAGGTCCTCGCCCATCGCCACGGTGACGCTCGGGCCGATCCACATCATCGCGCTGATCGTCGGGATCAGCCCGAGGCAGATCAACAGGCCGACGAGCCGTCCGCCCGCCTCGCCGAAGACGTGCCGCCCGCTGATCAGCGCGACCTCGATCTGCCCGGCGAGCTCCGCCGCCGGCGTCGTGTAGAGGAACACCGCGTTCAGGGCGACGTAGAGCACGAGGACGACGCCCGTGCCGACGAACAGCGCCCGCGGCAGGCTGCGCGGCGGGTCGGCGAGATCGCCGACGATGTAGGTCGCCGCGTTCCACCCCGTGTAGGCGTACATCACGAAGACGAGGCTCACGGCGAAGCCGGCGCTGAAGATCTGGCTTAGGTCCGCGGCGCTCGGCAGGAAGTCGGTCGACCCGCCCCCGCCGCCGGCGAAGCCCGCGACGATGAAGAGCACGATCAGCGCGAGCTTCAGCAGCGTGAATCCGACCTGGATCGCGTTGCCGTGCCGCCCTCCGCCCAGGCGGACGATCGAGACCGCCCAGATCGCCGCGAGGCCGAGGGGCAGCGGCGGGGCCCCCGGCAGGATCGCCTGCGCGTACTGCCCGAACGCCATCGCCGCCAGCGCCACCGGCGCGGCGAAGCCGACCGTCGCCGAGAGCCAGCCGGCCAAGAAGCCGAAGGCCGGCCCGTAGGCGCGCGTCAGGAAGTTGTACTCGCCGCTCGATCGCGGAAACATCGCGGCGAGCTCCGCGTAGCTGAACGCCCCGCACAGCGCGACGACGCCGCCGACGAACCACAGCAGCAACAGCGTGAACCCGGACGTGATGTCCGTCACCTGGAAGCCGAGGCTGGTGAAGACGCCGACGCCGACCATGTCGGCGATCACGATCGCCGTCGCCGCCCGGGTCGAGACCGCCGGCGAGGGCTTCGCAAGGGGCGGATCGCCGACGTCGGGCATGGCCGCGATCATCGCCGCAGCGCCGCGCGCGATCAAGGCCCGGTCTTCGGGAAGCGGGATCTCGCCCGGGCCTGCCCCGTTCTGCCGCGCGGACCTGCGGCCGCCGTCGCCCGAGGCGGACGCGGCCATCGCCCGGCGCTCAGCCGGCGTCGAACGTCTCGATGTCGAGCGAGAGGCGGGCGCGCAGGACGACCTTCCGGCCCTCGTCGCGGACCACCGCGAGGTAGTCCTGACGTTCGGGCACGGCGGCGAAGCCGAGGGCGATCTTCGACATGATCCGCACCAGCTTCTCGCGTGCGGCGTCTGCGTCGGGCAGGTCGAAGCCCTCGGTGTCGCGCACGAAATGCGCGCCGTCATGCAGGTCGATGGTGTAGCGCGGCATGGCGTGCGGTATCCGTGGAATTTTGTCCCACAAAGATATGGGATGTGCGCTTCCATGGGAACGATCGTTCGGCCGCAGGCGACCGTGATCGGGACCTCCGGTGCCGGCTGTCCGCTGCGAGAACCGAATGCTCGGTTAGACGGAAGGCTCCTACCAGCAGGATGGACCGATGAACAGGCGCGAGGACTGATCTCGTCATCACGAAGCGGCGCGTTCGTAAAGTTCGGACAGGAACGGCGCGCCGCATCCGGGGAGATCGCGATGTCCCGGATGCAGCAGGGCCCTTCCGGCGGTTGCGTCCCGCGGCCCGTCCCGCGATGGTGGCGCGACGCGACCGAGCCCGGACAAACGCTGATGGACACCCTCTCGCTCGTCCTCGACGCCTTTGCGCCGATCGCCGGGCGCCGCCTCGTCGACATCGGGTGCGGCCCCGGCGCGATGGCGGCCGCGCTCGCCGGCCACGGCGCACGGGTCACGGGAATCGATCCCGGCGCGGCGGCGGTCGCCGCCGCCAGGGCACGCGCGCCCGATTGCGCCTTCGAGGCCGGCTCGGCCGAAAGCCTGCCCTTCGCGGACGGGTCGTTCGACGGCGCGGTGATCCTCAACGCCCTGCATCACGCCCCCGACCCGCGCGCCGCGCTCGACGAGGCGGCCCGGGTCGTCGTGCCGGGGGGCCGGATCGTCGTGGTCGAGCCTTTGGCAGAGGGCAGCTTCTTCGTGGCGCTCAGGCCCGTCGAGGACGAGACGGCGATCCGCGCGGCGGCGCAGGCCGCCATCGCCGACGCGATCGCGACCGGGCGGTTCCGCTGCCTTTCCGACACGACGTTCGTGCGCCGCGAGACTTTCTCTGACCGCGACGCCTTCCTCGAACGCGTCGCCGCGGTCGACCCGGCGCGGCGGGTCGCGATCCGCGACAACGCGGAGGCGATCGCCGCCGCCTTCGTGGCCGCGACCGAGTGCGATGCGGACGGGCGTTACACGCTGGTGCAGCCGCTGCGGGCCCACGTCCTCGTCGCGGTGCCCGAGCCGGCTTGAGGCTTGAGGCTTGCGCCTGGGCCCTATGCCCGCGCCTTGGCCAGTCGATCGAAGGCCAGCAGCTCGGACAGGAGCGCCGGCATGTCCCGCAAAGCCACCATGTTCGGGCCGTCGGACGGGGCGCGGTCGGGATCGGGATGGGTCTCGATGAAGACGCCGGCGACGCCGACCGCGACGGCGGCCCTGG
>JAEUAC010000435.1 GCA_019695455.1 Methylorubrum extorquens
CGTCGGCGAGCTTCGCCGTGATGCTGCTCTCGGCCGAATCGATCCGCGCCCCGCCCCGCTCGAGCAGCCGGATCAGGGAGCCCGAGGCGAGCTCCTCGCGCGAGTAGGTGCGTCCGAGCGCGGCCGGAACGTGGCTCGTGAGGAGCGACACCGGCACGCCGTCCCGGCTCCGGGTCCGCACGGCCTTCTGGACGGGCTCGCCCTCGGGGATCTCGAGGAGGCCGGCGACGGCGGGGGAGGCGGGGATGTACTCGAACGAGTGCAGGGCGACGCTCGTGTGCTCGGCATAGGAGGAGAGATTGTCGGCCAGCCCCGAGAGCTGCCCCGCGATGGGGGTGCCGAGCGCGCCCGAGCGGGCGAACGTGCCCCGGCCGCGCCGGCGCTCGATCAGGCCGTCGGCCGTGAGCATCTCCATGGTCCGCCGCACCGTGATGCGGGAGACGCCGTGCTGCTTGGAGATCTCGAGCTCGCCCGGCAGCGGCATCTCGCCCGGGAAGCGTCCGTCCTCGATCTGCTGGCGCAGGACGAGGTAGAGCCGATGGTACAGGGGAACGGGGCCGGCACCCTGGTCGTCGCGATCCATGGTTGCCGCCATAGCATGTCCTAAAGACAGGACATACGGGGACGTCGGGTCGGTCGGCCGCGGACGCGGCGGCTCGACAAGAGGGCGTCCGACCGCCCACAATCACCGCCATGAACGATGCGCCGGGGCTGGAACGGCCGGAACGGGCCTTCCGGATCCCATGGCCGGCGCGGTGGCGCGCGCGGCCGGGCGGCCCGGCCGCCGGCGAGCGGCTGCGCGCGAGCGTGCGCCGGGCGGAGCTCGACGGGCTGGCCTTCGCGTTCCGGGCCCGGACGCTGGCCGTCGTCGCCGTGACGCTCTGGCTCGTCTCGACCGTCGCCTGGCCGCGGGACGTCTACTACGCGTCGCTCGCGGGCGCCTTCTTCGTCCTCGGCTACATCCCCTATCGCTGGCGCCACCATCGGCACGCCGACTGGATCAAGTGCGGCTTCATCCTCCTCGACGTCGCGCTGGTGACGGCCGCGATCGTGGTGCCGCCGCCGCTCGGCCTCGGCGTCGACTGGCCGATCCAGCAGAGGCTGCGCGGGCAGGAATACCTCTTCCTGCTGCTTCTCCTCGGCGAGGCGGCGCTCACGTATTCGGCCGTGCTGGTCCTGTGGACGGGGATCGCCATGACGGCGATCTGGTCGGTGGCGATCCTGTCGGTCTACCGCCTGCCGGATACGCGGCGGTTCGCGGACGCCGCGTCCGAGACCGCGCTGACGTCCGCCGACGCGCTCCGGATCTTCTTCGAGCCGACCTTCGTGAGCCTCACGGGATGGCGGACGCAGGTCGTCGCGACCGCCCTCTTCACGTGCCTCCTGGCCCTGGCGGTCTGGCGGAGCCGGCGCACCCTCCTCGCCCAGGTGCAGGCGGAGGTCGTGCGCGCGGAACTCGCCCGCTACGTGTCGCCGGACATCGCGGAGGCGCTGACCGCGCGGGGCGCGCGCGGGTTCGGCCAACCCTCCCGCCGCCACGTCGCGATCCTCTACGCCGACATCGTCGGCTTCACGCGCGCGACCGAGCACCTGACGCCCGAGCGCACCTTCGCGCTCCTGCGCTCGTTCCACGAGCGCGGCTGCCGCACCGTGTTCGAGCACGACGGCACGCTCGACAAGTATCTCGGCGACGGGTTCATGGCGACCTTCGGGGGCCTGGAGGACCGGCCGGACAGCGCCGACCGGGCGCTGGCCTGCGCCTTCGCCTTGCGGGACGAGATCGAGCGCTGGAACGCGAAGCGCCACGGGCGCGGCGCGTCTCCGGTCGCGATCTCCATCGGCGTGCATTGCGGGCCGGTGGTCGTCGGCAATCTCGGCGCCGAGCGGCGGATCGACTTCACCGTCGTGGGCGACGTCGTGAACGTGGCGAGCCGCCTCGAGGAGGCGACGCGGGAGCTCGGGGCGACCATCCTCGCCTCCGACGCGTGCGTGGAGGCCGGCGGAGCGGACCGCTGGGCGACGCGGTTCGACGCCGCGCAGGACCTGTCGCTGCGGGGGCGCGCCAGCGCCATACGGGTGCACGTGTCGCGCCGCCGGGCGGGGCCGGGGCCGATCACCTCCGCGTGACGCCGCGAACATTCGCGCCGGCCGCGCGTTCCTCCGCCTCACCCACGCTGATCCTCGAACCGCCGGTGCCGCCGTCGCGGAGGCCCGGAGACCGCCCGTTGTCCATCCTTCGACTGCTCGTCGCCGAGAGCGAGCCCGCCGACGACCGCGCGGAGCGGCGCGACAGCGTCGGCAAGAGCTCCGGCGAGACCTACGAGGATGCGCTCCGCCGGATCGCGCCGGGTGCCACGATCGATCGCGTCCAGCCGATCGAGCGGCGCGAGACCTCGGTCGCGATCGCGGATTACGACGCGGTCTTCCTGACCGGATCGCCCCTCCACCTCTACCACGACACGGCCGAGAACCGCCGCGTGGTCGATTTCATGCGGGCCGTGTTCGAGACCGGCGTCCCGGCCTTCGGCTCGTGCGCCGGGCTGCAGATCGGGACGGTGGCGGCCGGGGGCACCGTGCGGGCCATGCCGCTTCGTCCCGAGGCCGCGTTCGCCCGCCGGATCACGCCGACGGAGGCGGGCGCCGCCCATCCGATGCTGGCCGGGCGGAGCCGCGCCTTCGACGCCATCTCCATCCATTCGGACGAGGTGGCGACGCTTCCCGACGGCGCCACCCTGCTCGCCCGGAACGACGCGACGATCGTGCAGGCGGCCGAGATCCGGTTCGGCCGCGGAATCCTGTGGGGCGTGCAGTACCACCCCGAACTGACGCTCGCGGAGGCCGCCGGCGCGCTGTCGCGGCAGGGGGACGACCTCGTCGAGGCCGGGCTCGTCCCGGACCTCGCGACGCTGGCCGACCATGTCGGCCTGGTCGAGGCGCTCGCGGAGCGGCCGGACGATCCCTCGCTCGCCTGGCGCCTCGGTCTCGACCGGCAGGTCACCGATCCCGACCTCCGGCAGCTCGAGATCGCGAACTTCGTCGCGGTCCTGGTCCGGCCGCACGCGGCCGGTCGCGGCCGGGGCTAGCTCCGCCGCCCGAACGCCGCGACGGAGGCCTCGTAGGCGGACCGGGCCGCATCCAGCTCGCCGCGCATCGTGCCGAGCGGGCCCGAGGCCGCCTCCGTCACGGCCGCCTCCCGGTCGTCGAGCGCGCGGCGCTCCGCCGCGATCCGGGCAAGCTCATCGGCGAGGTCCCGCTCCGCACGGGCGAGGGCCTCCTCGGCCGCGGCGAGGCGCGATCGGTCGGGCGGCTCGGGCCGGGGCTCCCGTCTCG
>JAEUAC010000159.1 GCA_019695455.1 Methylorubrum extorquens
GGGATCGGAGCCGCCGCGCCGCCCGGACGCGGTCGAAACCGGTCGGGGCGCGCCGCGCCGGCTCAGCCGAGCTTGGCCAGGGCCTGCGCGAGGTCGGCCACGATGTCGTCGGCATGCTCGATGCCGATCGACAGCCTGATGGTCGCGTCGCTCACGCCGATGCGGTCGCGCACCTCCTTGGGCACGCCCGAATGGGTGGTCGAGGCGGGGTGCGAGGCCAGCGATTCCGTGCCGCCGAGACTGACGGCGAGCTTGAAGATCCGCAGCGCGTTCAGGACCGCGAAGGCCTCCGCCTCCGCGCCCTTCACGTCGAAGGAGAAGGTCGTGCCCGGCGCCGTGCATTGGCGCTCGTAGACCCGCCGCTCCGGGCTGCCATGCGGGAGGAACGGCGGGAAGAACACCTTCCGCACGCGGCGGTCGAGCTGCAGGAAGCGCGCCGCGACCTCGGCGTTGCGGCAGGCCGCGTTCATGCGCAGGCTCAGCGTCTCCAGCGAACGGCCGATCAGCCAGGCCGAATGCGGATCGAGCTGGGTGCCGATGGCGCCGCGCAGCATCTTCACGGGGCGGACGTGCTCGCGGCTGCCGATCACGGCGCCGGCCACGAGGTCGGAATGGCCGCCGACGTACTTCGTGAGCGAATAGATCGAGAGATCCGCGCCGTGGACGAGCGGCCTCTGGTGGATCGGTCCCAGGATGGTGTTGTCGCAGGCGACGATCGGGCGATGGCCCTGGCGCTCGCCGATCTCGTCGGCGACCTGCCTGACGAGGGCGATGTCGACCATCGTGTTCAGCGGGTTGGACGGCGTCTCGATCATGACGACCGAGACCCGCCCCTTGCCCAGCGCGACGTCGGCGGCCGCCCGCATGCTCGTCGGATCGACGCCGTCCGAGAAGCCGACCGCCTCGATTCCGAACGGCTTCAGCGTCTTGGCGAGGAGCGTTTCCGTGCCGCCGTAGAGCGGCTGGCTGTGGAGGACGACGTCTCCCGGACGGGCATAGGCGAGCAGCGTCGTCGAGATGGCCGCCATGCCGCTGGCGAAGATGGCCGCCATCTCGGCCTCCTCGTAGATGGCGAGGCGGTCCTCCACGATCTCGCTGTTCGGGTGGTTGAAGCGCGAATAGACGAGGCCGGGGGGCGTGCCGGGCGGCGGCTCGCGCCGTCCCGACACGTAGTCGAAGAAGTCCTTCCCGTGCTCCGCCGAGCGGAACACGAAGGTGGACGTGAGGAAGACGGGCGGCTTGACGGCGCCCTCCGAGAGGGCCGGGTCGTAGCCGTAGCCGAGCATCAGCGTCTCCGGATGGAGGCGGTGATTGCCGAGGCGATCCTTGTGGTACCCGTCGTCCGACATCGATGCCTCCGCCCGCGGGGTCCCGCTCGCGCCCCGGAGGCAACCTGGGCCCGGTTTGTGGCGACACTGGCCCGCGGCCGTGCCGTCCCGGCCGAACCCCGGCGAAGGGGGGCGCGTTCGCCCTGGTCCCGCGCGGATGGAGCCGAGCGCCATGACGAAGGACGGCAGCGGGAGCGATCCGCACGATCTGGCGCGCTTCGTCGAGGCGCAGGCGACGACCTACGGGCCGGCGCTCGAGGAGCTGCGGCGCGGTCGCAAGACGAGCCACTGGATGTGGTTCGTCTTCCCCCAGATCGCCGGGCTCGGCCGGAGCCCGACCGCGCAGCATTACGCGCTGCGCTCGGCGGCGGAGGCACGGGCCTACCTGGCGCATCCCGTGCTCGGCGCGCGGCTCCGGGCCGCGACCGACGCCATGAACGCGCAGGCCGGCCGGACCGCCCGCGCCATCCTCGGCCAGCCGGACGACGCCAAGTTCCGCTCCTGCATGACGCTCTTCGCCGAAGCCGCGCCCGACGAGCCGCGCTTCGCGACCGCGCTCTCGACCTTCTTCGACGGGGAGCGCGACCCGCTCACGCTCGACCGTCTGGAGGGGCGACCGACCTGAACCGTCCCGCGGCCCGCAGGACGCTCAGGTGTCGCCGACCGTCACCGGTGCGCCGATGCGGGCCGATTCGAGCACGGCGAGCGTGGTCGCGAGCGTGCGGGCTCCTTCGCGGGCGTCGATGACGGGCGCCGCCTCGCCCCGCACGACGTCGCGGAAATGCAGGATCTGGCGCGCGAGCGGATCCTCGTCCGGCGTGACGATGCGCTCGGACGCGATCGGCCCGAACCAGGCCCGCTCGTCCGCGTGCCGCCAGACGTCGAGGCGCGGCACGCTGAGCGAGCCGTCGGTGCCGCCGACGAGGTAGCAGGCCTGGTCCGTGCGCGGATACACCTTGTTCTCGCCGGAGGTCATCTCCCAGCTCCACGGCGCGGCCACCGCGTCCGAGACCGACAGCGTGCCGAGCGCGCCGCTCGCGAAACGGAGGATGATGGCGGCCGTGTCCTCCACGGGAAAGCCGCGCGCCGCGCTCGACGTGACGGCCTGGACGGAGACGACGTCGCCGCAGAGGTTCCGCAGGTCGTCCACGACATGGACGAGGTTGATGAGGACGACGCCGCCGCCCGGCTCGCGCCGCCAGGGCGCCGCGTCGAAATAGCTCGCGGACTTGCGGAACCAGCAGAGGCCGGACACGGCCGTGATGCGGCCGAGCCGGCCGGACCGCACCGTCTCGCGCGCCTGCGCGATCAGCGGCGAATGGCGGCGATGGTGCCCGACGAGCACCGGCACGCCCGCTGCCTCCGCCGCCTCCGCGAGCCGGAAGGCCGCCGCCGCCTCGTCCGCGATCGGCTTCTCGACGAGGACGGGCAGCCCCGCCGCCACGCAGGCGAGACCGCCCGGCACGTGCAGGCGGTTCGGGGTCGCGAGGATCACGCCGTCCGGACGTTCGCCCGCGAGGAGGTCCTCCAGGCTCGGGTGCCAGGCGACGCCGAGCGCGGCGGCCTCGGCTCGGGCCGCGTCCGTCGGATCGACGACGGCGGAGAGCGTCGTGCCGGGGCAGGACCGCACGTGCCCGATATGGGCCCGACCGATCAGGCCGGCGCCGACCACGGCGATCCGCACGGCGCGTCCCTCCTGCCGGGGCATCAGGCGCCCCGCGTTCCGGCCACGCCCGCCCGCGTGCGGCGGGGAGCGGGCGTCTCGCCCGCGGACGTCGCCGCGCGGCGGGGCTTCGGCACCGATTCCCAGGCCGGCGGCGACGTGACGAGCGCATGGTCGACGCAGCTGCCGATATGGGCGGCCAGGATCTCGGTCGCCCGGCGCGCGTCGCGTCCCAGCGCGCAGGCGAGCAGGTCGACGTGTTCGCGGACGGAGATGTCGCCGCGGAACACGACCGCGATCGTGAGATAGCGGAGGTAGCGGTCGAGGACGGACGCGTAGGTCTCCGTCAGGACGCGCGATCCGCAGGCGGCGATGAGCGCGCGGTGGAAGTCGCGGTCGGCCTGCCGCAGGCCCGCGAGATCCCCGTCGTCGCCCGGGCCCATCCGGCTCTCGAGCACGGCGAGCTTGTGATGGGCCGCCACCACCTGGGCCTCCCAGTCGAGGTCGCCCGCCGCGAAGGACAGCGTCATCGCGTGGCCCTCGAGGAGGAGGCGGAGCGAGGCCACCTCCCGGAACTCGGACGGCGAGGCCGGCGCGACCTGGAAGCCGCGCTGCCCCTCGGCGACGACCAGCCCCTCGGAGGCGAGCCGGCTCAGGAGCTCCCGCATCGTGCCGACGCTCGCGCCGTAGCGCCGGCTGGCGACGTCGAGGCGCAGCCGCTCGCCGGGCGCCAGATGGCCGAAGAGGATGTCGGCCCGCAGCCGGGCATAGACGATCTCGCCGACCGTCTCCCCGGACGCGCGGTCCCCGTCGATGCGCAGCAGAACACCCATGCCCGAAGCGTCGCACCGGTCCGGTGCGAATGCAACGTATGACGGATTGCAGAACATCCGACGATGCCGTACGCGTCGGACAACATGTCGGCGCCACGGCTCGTCCGAAGGCGCCGCATCCGGCTCGGCCGCGTCCCGCGGCCGGATCCAGGGGAAACGAGGGCTTGGGCTACACGCTCGACTTCCAGCCGGTGATCGCCGGCCTGCCGGACCTCCTGAAGGGCTGCGCGGGCACGCTGCTGCTCGCCTTCTCGGGCATGATCCTGTCGCTCGCGATCGGGATCGGCGGCGTGGCCGTGCGCGGCTCCTCCGTGCGGACCGCCCGCTGGGCCGTGATCGCCTTCGTCGAGCTGATCCGGAACACGCCGTTCCTGGTCCAGATCTACTTCGTCTTCTTCGCCCTGCCGCTCGTCGGCATCCGGCTGCCGCCCACGCCGACGGCGATCATCGCGCTCGGCCTGAACGGCGGCGCCTACGCGATCGAGATCATCCGCGGCGGCGTCCAGTCCATCCATCGCGGGCAGATCGAGGCCGGGCTCGCCCTCGGCCTGCCGCGGCGCGACATCTTCCGCTTCGTCGTGCTGCGACCGGCGCTCCGGGCCGTCTACCCGTCGCTGACCGGCCAGTTCATCATGCTGACGCTGACCACCAGCATCGCCTCCGCCATCGCGGCCTACGAGCTGACCTCGGTCGCGAAGCTGATCGAGAACGAGAGCTTCCGCTCCTTCGAGGTCTACGGAACGATCACGCTCCTCTACCTCCTGATGTCGTGGGGCATCATGCAGGCGTTCGGCCTCGTCGGCCGTCGCTACTTCGACTATCCGGTGAAGTAGGCGCGCCATGGGCCTTCCCGAATACCTCTTCCTGCTGCAGGGCCTGAAATGGACGGTGCTCCTGTCCTGCATCGGCTTCGTCGGCGGCGGGATCGCGGGCCTGATGGTGGCGCTGGCGCGGACCTCCGGCCTGCCGGTGCTGGAGCGCGCGACCTCCGGCTACATCGGTCTCTTCCAGGGCACGCCGCTCCTGATGCAGCTCTTCGTCGTCTATTACGGGCTGTCCCTCGTGGGGCTGCAGTTCGAGGCCTGGCAGGCGGTGGCCATCGGCTTCACGCTGAACGCGAGCGCCTTCCTCGGAGACATCTGGCGCGGCTCGATCGAGGCCGTGCCGCGCGGCCAGACCGAGGCCGCCCGGGCCCTCAGCCTCGGCTACGTCTCCCGCATGCGGGACGTGGTCCTGCCGCAGGCCCTGCGGATCTCGCTGCCGGCGACGATCGGCTTCCTCGTCCAGCTCATCAAGGGCACGTCGCTCGCCTCCATCGTCGGCTTCACCGAACTGGCGCGCGCCGACAACATCGTCTCGAACCAGATCTTCAAGCCCCTGCTCGTCTTCGGCGTCGTGGGGGCGATGTACTTCGCCCTGTGCTGGCCCCTGTCGCTGTTCGGCTCCTGGCTCGAACGGCGGCTCGCCGCGCCGACGCGCTGACCCAAGCCAACCGAAACCCAACGGAGAGGAACGACCATGGATCCGACCAAGACCACGCTGCACAGGCGCCACCTGCTGGCCGGCGCCGGCGCCGCCCTCGCGCTTCCGGCCCTCATGACGGGACGGGCGGCGGCGATCACGCCCGACGAGATCAAGAAGCGCGGGCGCGTCATCATCGGCATCCAGGGCGACAACCCGCCGTGGGGCTTCGTCAACTCGAGCGGCAAGCAGGAGGGCATCGACGCCGACATCGGCGAGCTCTTCGGCAAGGAGCTCGGCGTGCCCGTGCAGTTCGTGCCGCTCGAGGTCGCCAACCGGATCCCGGCGCTCACGGCCGGCCGCGTCGACGTGCTCTTCGCCACCATGGCCATGTTCCCGGACCGGGCCAAGGCCGTCCAGTTCTCGAAGCCCTACGTGGCGAACCAGATCGTTCTGCTCGCGCCGAAGACGGTCGACATCAAGACGAACGCCGACATGAGCAAGGTGGCGATCTCGGTCGCGCGCGGCGCCGCGCAGGACACGGAAGTGACCAAGAACGCCCCCTCCGGCACGAACATCCTGCGCATGGACGGCGACGCGGCCTCCATCCAGGCCGCCGTGTCCGGCCAGGCCCAGGCCGTCGGCGGCAACATCTTCTACATTCGCCGCCTCGAGGAGGCGAAGCCCGGCGTGTTCGAGCAGAAGCTGGTCTTCTCGAACATCTACAACGGCGCCTGCACGCGGCTCGGCGAGAAGGAGCTGAACGCGACGATCAACGCCTTCGTGGACAAGATCAAGGCGAACGGCGAGCTGAAGAAGATCACCGACAAGTGGATGAAGGCCGACCAGCCGGCCATGCCCGAGAAGCTGGACGGCGTGCCGTTCGTCGCGAGCTGATCCCGCTCATCCCGAAGGAAGGCACCGCCGTGTCACAGGCATCTTCGAGCGAAGCCCTCATCACGATGAGCGGCGTCGACAAGTGGTACGGCGACTTCCACGCCCTGAAGGGCGTCGACCTCGAGGTCCGCAGGGGCGAGAAGATCGTCCTCTGCGGGCCCTCGGGTTCGGGCAAATCGACCCTCATCCGCTGCATCAACCACCTCGAGACGATCCAGAAGGGTCGCATCGTGGTGGACGGCATCGCGCTCGACGACAGCGCCCGGGTGGTCGACGCCGTGCGCCGCGAGGTCGGCATGGTGTTCCAGAGCTTCAACCTGTTCCCGCACATGACCGTGCTCGAGAACTGCACGCTGGCGCCCATGCGGGTGCGCAAGGTCTCGCCCGCCGACGCGAAGGCGACGGCGCGCAAGTACCTCGAGAAGGTCCGCATCGGCGAGCAGGCCAACAAGTACCCGGCCCAGCTCTCCGGCGGGCAGCAGCAGCGCGTCGCCATCGCGCGCGCGCTCTGCATGGAGCCGAAGGCCATGCTCTTCGACGAGCCGACCTCCGCGCTCGACCCCGAGATGGTGAAGGAGGTTCTCGACACCATGATCGGCCTCGCCCGGGAGGGCATGACCATGGTCTGCGTGACCCACGAGATGGGCTTCGCCCGCCAGGTCGCCGACCGGGTCGTCTTCATGGCGGACGGCGAGATCCTGGAGGCGGCCGAGCCCGAGACCTTCTTCAAGAACCCGCAGAACCCGCGGGCCCGCACCTTCCTCGGCGAGATCCTCGCCCATCACTGAGGCGCCGCCCGCACGGGCGCGCCCCGCTCCGCTTCGCCCATCCCGCGTGCGAGACCCTGCCATGACGCTCCCCGTGATCTTCATCCTCAACGGGCCGAACCTGAACCTGCTCGGCGAGCGGGAGCCGCACATCTACGGCTCCGTCACCCTGTCCGAGATCGAGGCCCGCTCCCGCGCCCGCGCCGAGACGCGGGGTCTGGCGATCGAGTTCCGGCAGACGAACTACGAGGGCGCCCTGATCGAGAGCGTGCACGAGGCCCGCAAGGCGGCCGCCGGCATCGTCATCAACCCGGCCGGCTTCAGCTTCACGTCGATCGCATTGCTCGACGCGCTGAAGATGTTCGACGGCCCGAAGATCGAGCTGCACATCTCCAACATCCACAAGCGGGAGGAGATCTACCACCACTCGCTCGTCTCGAAGACGGCGACCGCCGTGATCGCCGGCCTCGGCCCATCGGGCTACGAGATCGCCATCGACGCGATGCGCATGCTGATCGACGAGTCGCGGGCCTGACGCAGGCTGCAACCGGGGGTCGCGCCTTTCCGCATCCGGTCGGTCGCGATGTGGGCCGGAACCGCTCTCCGACGGCGACCTCCTCCAGGTGATGACGTCCACGCAAGGAGCGCGACGCGCGGCCGCGCCCGCTGCGCCTGGCGTGGCGCCGAGGACGCTTAGCGCCAGATCAGCCGCTGGTGGTCGATCCCGTGCGACGGCCGCCATCGAGACGACGCGCGACCCGAGCCGATGCGGCATCATCCGACGAGGGTAGCGCCCAATCGATCCGGAAGCCGTCTCCTTCGGGACAACTTGGAGCGGCGGCGGCGCACAGGTCCCCTCCCTATTGCGGTCCGGTCCTAGCCTTCCGACGTCTTCGCCGGGTGTCGCGCACAAGTGCGGTGTGTCAAGGCCGCGCGCGACGGATCTTGGGAGCCGAGGCCAGACGAAGGTACGGCGCCATCCCTTGCCTCGGAGACGCTTAACGCGTTCAATTTCTGATCGAACCTCACCCGTTTGGATGAGGCCGAACACAGACCGAACGTGCATTGTCCCGGGGGAGTTGAAACGGGATTGCTTCCCAGTCCTCGCGGACGAAACGTTTCTCCGCCTTCGTCGTCCGACCATCAAGACGTCCAGAAGCGCCTAATCTCGTTCCGACCTGACGATCAATCAGACTCATCAGTCGTTTGTGATGTATCCGGAGAGTAAGGGAGATGAAGTGGCGACCGACATCAACGCGCTCGTAGCGGTGATCGGGATTGGACTCATCGCCGGGCTGTTCCTCGACGTTGTCGCCTTCCTGCTCGTCGTCGTCACGCCGACGCTGGTCGTGGTCGCCGCGACCGTCGCTTTGTCGTCCTCGATGTCCGCCTGGCTGATCCCGACGGCCTGGATCGCGCAGCAGGCGGCCTATCTGCTCGTGCTCCATCTCGCGCGTCCGAGAACGTACCGACACGTGCTTGAGCGCGTCCGAGTCATGATGAAGCTTTGAGCAGGCCAGCCGATGACCGCCTTGCGCTGGAGCGGGCGAGCGAAATTCTCGGCCACCTCGACATCGGGGTGCTTGCGCTCGACCAGACGGGGCGAGTAGCGTTCTATAATTCTCGTGCGAAATCCATGTTCAGCGATGACATGCGGGTGGTCCGATCTACCGTGACCTTCACCGATCCGACCCATTCCTCGCTTTATACAGAGCACGTCAACGCCCTGCGGGCGGCCGGCGGCCGGTCCGAGGCGGCCGTCGCGTCCATGGTGATCGCGAGGTCCGACGCGCCGCCCTTGCTGATCAAGTTCGTGCCGAACATCGGCCCGGCCGCGACATCCATCGAGAGCCTGAGCGGCTTCGTGGTCCTGCGGCCGGTCGAAGCCTACAACAACGTCTCGGAATCCCGCGTTCGCGCCGCCTTCAACCTGACGGCCAGCGAGGCGCGACTGGCGGCCCGGCTGTCGAGCGGCGCCACCCTCGCGGAGGTCGCCGACGACCTGCACATCTCCATCAACACGGCACGGGCGCACCTCCGCACGATCTTCCAGAAGACGAACACGAAGCGGCAGAGCCAGCTGATCGCCTTGCTGAGTTCGCTTGCGTGATCTGCGCCGGCCCGAGGGGTGACGTCGTGCGGACGGACGGATCGGCGGCACATCGCCGGCCCGGCTCCGCGGTCCCGGCCGGCCGGCCGCGTCCGACCCCGTCGCCATGAGCCGACCGCTCGACCTCGCGCTCGCCGTCCGCCACCTCGACGACGTCGTGGCGGATCCTCGCGTCTGGCGGACCGCCCTCGACGAGGTCGCCGACGTCATGGGCGCGCGCGGCGCGATGCTGCTGAACCCCGCCAACCAGGGGATGGACATGCCGTTCAGCGCGGATCTGGCGGAGGCCCTGTCGATCTTCGTCAGCGAAGGCTGGGTCGGTTCGGAACCGCGGCGGCGCGTCATCCCCATGCTCCTCCGGGACGGGGCCGCCATCGAGGAGACGGTCTTCACGCTGGACGAGATCAAGACCCTGCCGTTCTATCGCGACTTCTCCGCCCGGGTGGACCTGCCCTGGTGGGGGGTCGTCGGCTTCAACGACGGCACGGACCGCTACGGCCTCTCGGTCCTGAGATCCGCGCGCCAGGGCGCCCTGGACCGCGACGATCTCGCCAACCTGAAGCGGTTCTCCCAGCGCCTCAGCGACGTCGCCACCCTCTCGCGCGCGGCCGGGCGGGAGGGACTGGCCTCGGTCGGCGACGTCCTGGGACAGCTCGGCCTCGCCGCGATCGCGGTCGATCGCTTCGGCCTCGTCCTGGACTGGAACCGTCGGGCGGACGCCTGCTTCGGCGACGGATTCAGGATCGTCTCCCGCACCCTGCGCATCAGCGACCCCGCCGCCGCCGCGACGTACGAGGGTGCCGCGGCCCGGCTCTGCTGGCTCCTCGACGGAGCGCCGCTCGGCTGCGAGCCCTTCGTCGTCAAGCGCCGGACCCGCCCGCACCTGCTCGTGAAGATGGTCCCGGTCTCCGGCAGCGCCAGGATGCCGTTCGGGGGAGCGCGCGCGCTCGTTCTCGTCTCGCCGGTGGCGACCGCCGGCCAGGCCGTCGAGCCCCGGCTCCTGCGACAGGCCTTCGGCCTCACGCCGTCGGAGGCCGGGGTCGCGGCCCGCCTGGCGACCGGTCGATCCCTGCGGGAGATCGCCGAGAATTCAGGCCTGTCGGTCAACACGGTCCGCACGCATCTGCGGACCATCTTCGAGAAGACGCGGACCCGTCGCCAAGGGGAACTCGTGACCCTCCTGGGCTCGCTCGCCTGACGGCGCGAACCGCGAGGCTCGGCTCACTCCCACTCGATCGTGCCGGGCGGCTTCGACGTGACGTCGTAGGTCACGCGGTTGATGCCCTTCACCTCGTTCACGATCCGAGCGGAGACGCGCGCCAGGAACGCCATGTCGAACGGGTAGAAATCCGCCGTCATGCCGTCCACGGACGTGACGGCGCGGAGCGCGCAGACGTGGTCGTAGGTGCGGCCGTCGCCCATGACGCCCACGGTCTTGACGGGCAGCAGCACCGCGAAGGCCTGCCAGATGGTGTCGTAGAGGCCGGCCTTGCGGATCTCGTCGAGGTAGACGGCGTCCGCCTTGCGGAGGATGTCG
Organism: Methylorubrum extorquens; assembly: GCA_019695455.1. Classification (GTDB taxonomy): domain Bacteria; phylum Pseudomonadota; class Alphaproteobacteria; order Rhizobiales; family Beijerinckiaceae; genus Enterovirga; species Enterovirga extorquens_A. The sequence goes on from JAEUAC010000159.1 coordinate 10,597, forward strand.
AGCCCCTCGCGCGAGATCGCGCCGGGGCAGCGGATGGCGAGGCCGGGCCCCGGGAAGGGATGGCGCCCGACGAAGGCCGCCGGCAGGCCGAGCTCGCGGCCGAGGACGCGCACCTCGTCCTTGAAGAGCTCGCGCAGCGGCTCGACGAGCGTCATGTTCATGCGCTCGGGCAGGCCGCCCACGTTGTGGTGGCTCTTGATCGTGACGGAGGGTCCCCCCGAGAAGGACACGCTCTCGATGACGTCCGGATAGAGCGTGCCCTGCGCCAGGAACTCGGCGCCGCCGATCCGCTTCGCCTCGATCTCGAAGGTCTCGACGAACAGCCGGCCGATCGTCTTCCGCTTCACCTCCGGGTCCGACACGCCCTCCAGGGCGGACAGGAAGGTCTCCTCCGCCCGCACGTGGACGAGCGGGATGTTGTAATGGTCGCGGAAGAGGCCGACGACCTCCTCGGCCTCGCCCATCCTGAGGAGGCCGTGGTCCACGAAGACGCAGGTCAGCTGCTCGCCGATAGCCTCGTGGATAAGGACGGCCGCGACCGCCGAATCCACCCCGCCCGACAGGCCGCAGATGACGCGGCCCGCGCCGACCTGAGCCCGGATGCGCGCCACGGCCTCCTCGCGGAACGCGCCCATGGACCAGTCGCCGACGCAGCCGGCGATGTCGCGCACGAAGTTGCGGATGAGGAGCGCGCCCTGCGGCGTATGCGCCACCTCGGGGTGGAACTGCACCGCGTAGAGCTTGCGACCCTCGTCGGCCACGATGGCGAAGGGCGCGTTGTCCGAGGCGGCGAGCGGCTCGAAGCCGTCGGGTAGCTTCGTCACCCGGTCGCCGTGGCTCATCCAGACCGGGTATTTGTGGCCGACATGCCAGACGCCCCGGTAGAGCGGGCTGTCGGCGAAGATCTCGATCTCGGAACGGCCGAATTCGGCATGGTGCCCGCCCTCGACCTCGCCGCCGAGCTGGGCGGCCATGGTCTGCTGGCCGTAGCAGATGCCGAACACCGGCACGCCCTCCGCGAAGATGTCCTGCGGCGCCCGCGGGCTCTCGGCGAGGGTCACGGATTCCGGCGAGCCCGACAGGATCACGCCCTTCGGCCTCAGGCGCCGGAACGCCTCCCCGGCCTTCTGGAAGGGCACGACCTCGGAATAGACGCCCTCCTCCCGCACGCGACGCGCGATGAGCTGCGTCACCTGCGAGCCGAAATCGATGATGAGGATGGTGTCGTGCTGCGGGGTGGTCATGATGCGGTGGGCGCTCGGCTGAGGAGGATCGCGGCGCCATCCCAATCGTGGAAGCGGCTGCAGGCGCGGACGAGTTCGGCATCGGCCGTCAGGACGGACACGCCCAGCCGCCTGCCGAGGGCCAGGTAGACGCAGTCGTAGATCGGATGCCGGAGCTTGCGGGCGATGGCAACGGCCTCGTCGACGAGATCGAGCGTGGGAACCAGGGGACGGCACCCCGCCCGCAACGTCTGCACCACATCCTCGATCTGCAGGGGATCGAACGCGCGATGCGCAGCTGCCTTCAGGCGAGCGCTCGCGACTTCGAGAAGGATTAGATCCGGCGCCGCGAACTCCCCGGCCGCCTCGATCGCCTCGTAGGCTTGCTCGCTGTCGGGCTCCTGCAGAACGAGCTTGGCCGCGACACTCGCGTCCAGAACGAGCATCATCTCCGAGTCCGGTCCTCTCGGATGGACGCGGTGGCGTCGAAGGGAGGAAGCCCCCGACCCGATCGCCGAATGAGCCGAAGCCGGTCGAGCGCGCGGTTCGA
>JAEUAC010000375.1 GCA_019695455.1 Methylorubrum extorquens
CGCCGGCGGCCGATCTCGTCATGTCCATGTCCACGGGGGTGTCCTCGCTCTGGCCGGGGCCGCCGCCGCCCGGCGCGGCCCGGAGGCGGCGCGGTGGCCGTGCCGCCCGATCTATTCTAGAGGCGGAGCCTTAAACACGGACTTGCCCGTTCTGGCCAGCCCGGACGCCGGCGGACCATGAAGCGAATCACCATCCTGGCCGGCATCGGCGGCCTCGTGCTGTTCGGCGTGCTCGTCGCCTTCTCGGGCGCGGGCGACGTCATGGAGGCCGTGCGGACGGCCGGCTGGGCCACGCTCTACGTCACGCTGATCCGCGCGGCGGCGCTCGCCGTCGACGGCATCGCCTGGCGCCAGCTCTTCCCGCGCGACCGCATGCTCGGCCTCGGCGACGCCGTCGGCATCCGCTTCGTCCGGGAGGGCGTGAACCAGCTCCTGCCGGTCGCGGCCGTCGGCGGCGACTTCGTGGGCGCCCGTCTCGCGGCCTTCCGGGGCCAGGACGGCGCGCTCGCCGGGGCGAGCGTCATCGCCGACATCGCGGTCGCGGCCGCGACGCAGCTCGTGTTCGCGGCGGCCGGCCTCGCGCTCCTCGTCTGGCTGACGGGGGACAGCACGGTCGCCCGCACCATCGGCTGGGGCATCGGCCTCGCCACGCTCGGCCTGATCGGCTTCTTCCTCGTGCAGCGCCGGCAGGGATCGGCCCTGCTGCTCCGCCTCGCCCGATCCCTCGCGGGCGGGCGGGAATGGAGCGGCATCGCGGCGGCCGAGCGCGTCTTCGAGCGGCTGGGCGAGATCTACGCGAGCAGGCGCAACGTCGCGGCCTCCGCCGCGACCCACATGGCGGTCTGGGTCGGCCAGTCCATCGAGGTCTGGGTGGCGCTGCACTGGATGGGGCATCCCGTGACCTTCGCCGAGGCCTTCGTCATCGAGAGCCTGTCCCAGGCCGGGCGCGGCGCCGCCTTCGCGGTGCCGGGCGGGCTCGGCGTGCAGGAGGGCGGCTTCATCGCGCTCTGCGCCGCGTTCGGCGTCCCGCCGGGTCCGGCGGTCGCCCTGTCGCTCCTGAAGCGGGTCGGCGACGTCGCGCTCGGCGTTCCGGCGCTCGTCGCCTGGCAGGTCATGGAGGGCCGTCACGCGCTCCGGTCCGATCCCGCGCCGCTCGCGGGCGGCCCGCCGTGACCGCGCTCGGGATCGCCTGCCTCGCCCTCGCGGCGATCGGCTGCCTCTATCTCCTGGCCGCCGCCTGGGCGGTACGCGCCACGCGCCGCCGCGGCGGGGACCCGCGAGACGGCGCGGGCAGGCATCACGCGGCGGCCGTCCCGCCCTCGGTCACCATCCTGAAGCCGCTGCACGGGGCGGAGCCGGGCCTGTTCGACACCCTCGCGACCTTCTGCCGGCAGGACTACGACGGCCCGTTCGAGATCGTGCTCGGCCTGCAGGATCCCGCCGATCCGGCCCTGTCGGTCGCGACGTCCCTGCGGGCGCTCTTCCCGGACCACGCGATCCGGATCGTCGTCGATCCGCGCCAGCACGGCCGCAACCGCAAGGTCTCGAACCTGATCAACTGCGCCGAGGGCGCGACCGGGGAGATCGTGGTCCTCGCCGACAGCGACATGCGGGTCGGGCCGGACTACCTGCGACGGCTCGTCGCCGCGCTCGACCGCGACGGCGTGGGCGGCGCGACCTGCCTCTACCACGGCGTGCCGGCCGGGACCGGGTGGTCGCGGCTGGCCGCGCTCGGCGTCGACACGCATTTCCTGCCCGGGGTCGTGCTCGGCATGGCGCTCGGGCTCGCGAAGCCCTGCATGGGCTCGACCATCGCGCTGCGGCGGGAAACGCTGGAGCGGATCGGGGGCTTCGCGGCCGTCCAGGACGCGCTGGCGGACGATTACGAGATCGGCGCCGCGATCCGCGGCCTGGGCCTCGCGGTGGTCGTGCCGCCCTTCACGATCGGCCACGTCTCGGCCGAACGGTCGGCCCGCGACCTCGTGGCGCAGGAGCTGCGCTGGCTGCGCACCATCCGGCAGATCGACCCCCGCGGCCATGCCGGCTCCCTCGTCACGCACCCTCTCGCCTTCGCGCTCCTCGGCGCGGCGCTCGCGCCGGGACCTGTTGCGCTGCTGCTTCTGTTGACGACGATCGCGTGCCGGCTCGCGCTTTGTCTTGCCGTGGAGCGGGCCTTCGGGCTAAGGGCACACCCTTATTGGCTTATTCCGGTCCGAGACGGGCTATCCGCAGGCCTCTTCGTCGCCAGCTTCTTCGGGCGCGACGTGAGCTGGCGGGGCCACCGGTACGAGGTGGCGCGCTCGGGCGCACTCCTCCCGAAGGCGAGGCCTGACCCGACATGACCATGCGCACGCTCTTTCTTCAGGCTCCCTCCTTCGACGGCTTCGACGGCGGCGCCGGCTCGAGCTACCAGGCCCGGCGCGAGATCCAGTCCTACTGGTACCCGACCTGGCTCGCGCAGCCGGCGGCGCTGGTGGAGAACTCGAAGCTGATCGACGCGCCGCCGCACAAGACGACGCTGGCGGAGGTCAACGCCCAGGTCCGCGGCTTCGACCTCGCGGTCCTGCACACCTCGACCCCGTCCTTCGATTCCGACGTGAAGGTCATCGAGGCCATGAAGGCCGTGAACCCGAACCTGAAGGTCGGGCTCATCGGGGCCAAGGTGGCCGTCCAGTCGGACGAGAGCCTGAAGGACGCGCCGATCGTCGACTTCGTGGCCCGCAACGAGTTCGACTTCACGATCAAGGACGTGGCCGACGGCAAGTCCTGGTCGGACATCAAGGGCCTGTCCTACCGCAACTCGGAAGGCGTCATCGTGCACAACGAGGACCGCGCCGTGATGCACGACATGGACACGCTGCCCTTCGTGACGCCGGTCTACAAGCGCGACCTCGTGATGGAGAACTACTTCATCGGCTACCTGAAGCACCCCTACATCTCGTTCTACACGGGGCGGGGCTGCAAGAGCCGCTGCACGTTCTGCCTCTGGCCGCAGACCGTCGGCGGACACCGCTACCGCACCCGCTCCGTCGGGCACGTCATCGAGGAGGTGAAGTACGTCCTCCAGGCGTTCCCGCAGATGAAGGAGCTGATGTTCGACGACGACACCTTCACGGACGACCTGCCTCGCGTGGAGGAGATCGCCCGCGAGCTCGGCAAGCTCGGCGTGCGCTGGTCCTGCAACGCGAAGGCGAACGTGCCGCGCGACACTCTCAAGGTGATGAAGGACAACGGCCTGCGCCTGCTGCTCGTCGGCTACGAGAGCGGCAACCAGCAGATCCTCCACAACATCAAGAAGGGCATGCGGGTCGAGGTCGCCGAGGAGTTCACGAAGAACTGCCACGAACTCGGCATCCTCATCCACGGCACCTTCATCCTGGGCCTGCCGGGCGAGTCCAAGGACACGATCCAGGAGACGATCAAGTTCGCGACGCGGATCAACCCGCATACGATCCAGGTCTCGCTGGCGGCGCCCTATCCGGGCACCTTCCTCTACAAGCAGGCGCTCGAGAACGGCTGGCTCGACGAGAAGAACGCCGAGCTCATCAACGACAACGGCATCCAGATCGCGCCGCTGCACTACCCGGGCCTGAGCCACACCGAGATCTTCACGTCGGTCGAGGACTTCTACAAGAAGTTCTACTTCCGCGCCCCGAAGATCGCCTCGATCGTCGGCGAGATGGTCACTCAGCCCGACATGCTGAAGCGCCGCCTGCGCGAAGGCGTCGAGTTCTTCCGCTTCCTCAAGGAGCGCCGCGCCGTCGCGGCGTGAGGCGATGGCGCGTCTCGAGAACCTGGACGCGTTCCGCGACCGGGTCGAGCGGTTCGGACCCGCGCGTTTCGACGCGCGGATCGCGGCTGACGCCCTGGCGGGACGGCTCGACCGCCTCGCCGACCTAGCCCCGTCTCCCGCCCGCGGCGTCGCGCGCGCGCCGTGAGGCGCGAGGCGAGCCGCCGGGTTCGGGCCGCCTCCGATGCGCGACCGCCATCGGTGCGCATCCGGGCGGACGAGGCCTTCGCCCAGCGGCGGCCCGACGCCAGCCACCCGGCTCTCGTTCTGACGACAGCGGTTCGGCTCCGGTCGGCCCGGGTCGGGCTCCGCGACCGTGCCGCGGACGGCGGCGACGGTCTCGTGTGGTTCCGGACCGGCCGCCGCGCCGAGTCCGATCGACGGCTTCTGTGACCCCGCGCTCCCTCGCCGTCACGTCCGACGATTTCGGCCTTTCCCGCGAGGTGAACGAGGCCGTCGAGATCGCGCATCGGGACGGGATCCTGACCTCCGCGAGCCTGATGGTGGCGGAGCCGTGGGCCGCGGACGCGGTCGCGCGGGCGCGGCGCCTGCCGGGCCTGAGGGTCGGGCTCCATCTCACGCTCGTCGAGGGGAGGGCGATGCTTCCGCCGGACCGCGTCGCGGACCTCGTCGGACGGGGCGGCTTCCTTCGCACGGACCTCGCGGCCTACGGCGCCGGCATCTTCTTCAGGCCGTCCATGCAGCGGCAGGTCGCGGCCGAGATCCGGGCGCAGTTCGACGCCTTCGCGGCGACCGGTCTCGTGCTGGACCACGTGAACGCCCACAAGCATTACCATCTCCACCCGACGATCGCCGGGCTGGTCCTGCGCATCGGCCGGGAGTTCGGCATGCCGATGCTGCGCGTTCCGGTCGAGCCGGCCGCCACCCTGTCGCGGATCGAACCGATCCGGCGCGGCCTGGAGGCTCGGGTGGCGGCGCCCTACGCGAAGCTCCTGCGGCGGCGGGCCCGGGCCGCGGGGATCGCGGTGGCCGATCAGGTCTTCGGCCTCGCCTGGTCCGGCGCGATGACGCGCGACCGGATCGCGGGTCTGCTGCGCCACCTGCCTCCCGGCCGCACCGAGATCTACACGCATCCGGCCACGGCCGGCGGGTTCGCCGGCGCGGCGCCCGGCTATCGCTACGCCGACGAACTCGCGGCGCTGGTCGACCCGGAGGTGGTCAGCCTCGTCCGGGATCGTCGCTGAGAGGCTTCGCCGGCGGCGGGCCGAGGAAGGCCGGCACGATCAGGAAGGCCGCGAGCAGCGTGAAGACGAGCGAGATGGCGAGCAGTTCGCCCATCGAGGCCGTGCCGGGATGGCTCGACGCCCAGAGCGATCCGAACGCGACACCCGTGGTCAGGGCCGAGAAGAAGATCGCCCGCGTCAGGCTGGAGGCGAGGGCTTCTGCGATCCCGGCCCGCCACGCGATCAGGTAGTAGATGTGGAACGCGACGCCGACGCCGAACATCAGCGGCAGGGCGATGATGTTCGCGAAGTTGAGGTCGAGCCCGACGATCCGGGCCGCCTGCAGGGTCAGGATGCCGGCGAGCACGAGCGGCCCCAGGGCCAGCAGCACGTCCGTGAGGCGCCGCAGGGCGATCCACAGGATGATCGTGATGGCCACGAAGGCGTAGATCCCGGCCTGCGCGAAGGCGGCGACGATGGTGCGGCCCGATTCCAGGATGGTCACGGGCGCCCCGGTCGCGCCCGGCGCGACGGTCCGGACGGTGGCCGCGAACGCGTCGCGGGCCGCGGGCGTGAGCGATTCGTCCCGCGGGAAGGCCTCGATCCGCAGCCGTCCGTCCGCGGCCTGCCAGGCGTCCCGGATCGAGGGCGGGAGATTGGCCAGCGTGACGGGCTCCGCCGTGAAGGCGAGCTTCAGCCCGGCGATCAGCCGCTCGAAATCGGTGGTCACGGCCCGGCGGACCGCGGCGCGCTGGCTCTCGGGCGCCGCGGCGGTCCGGTCGAGCGCGCCGGCGAGCCGGATCGTCGAGGCGCGGGCCGGGGAGGGCGGTCCGGCCGCCGCCTCGCGCAGGCCCGCCGCGGCACGCGCCAGGGCGGCCTCCACCTCGGCCGCCGTCGGCGCCGCGATGGGGGACGCCTCGAGGACCGCCGAGAGCCCGGGCGCCGCGGCGCGGATCATGGCGAGCTTCCGCTCCTGCTCCTCCGGCAGGAAGGTCGCGAGCGAGACGACCCGGCCTACCTCCGGCAGGGCGTCGAGCCGCGCCGTGAGCCGGGCCGCCTCCGCCGCGTCCGGCGCGAGCACGTCGAGGCTGGTCGGGCTGGTCGCGGGGTCGCGGGCGAGGTCGAGATAGGTCGCGACCGACTCGACGCTCGGGTCGCGCAGATTCATCGGGTCCGAATCGAACCGGAGCGCGAGGAGCGCCGGAATGCCGGCGAGGACGACGAGCGCCGTCGCGCCGAGCACCAGCGGGCGATGCCCGGCGATCCAGCGATCGAGACCGGCGAGCGAGGCCGTCTCGACGGGCCTGCCCTCCGGGCCGGGCCGCAGCACGGCGATGAGGGCCGGCAGCACCGTGAAGCTCGCCACGTAGGCGATGACCATGCCGATGCCGGCGATCAGGCCGAGTTCGGAGACCCCGCGGAAGTCGGTCGGCAGGAAGGACAGGAAGCCCGCCACGAGCGACAGGGCGGCGAGCGTCAGGGAGAAGCCGACGGCCGCGCCCGCCCGCACGAGCGCGGCCGGCGTCTCGTCGAGCGCGTAGCGTTCCGCCCGGTAGCGGACGGCGTACTGGATGCCGAAATCGACCCCGAGCCCGATGAACAGGACGAAGAAGGCGACCGAGATCAGGTTGAAGCTGCCGACGAGCAGCAGCCCGAGGCCGGACGTGACGACGAGCCCGACGAGGAGCGTCGCGAGCACGGCGA
>JAEUAC010000449.1 GCA_019695455.1 Methylorubrum extorquens
CGTCGATGCCGTGGGTGTGGTCGGCATGCGCGTGGGTGAACAGCACCGCGTCGAGATGCGTCACGCCGGCGCCGATGAGCTGCTCGCGCAGGTCCGGCGCGGTGTCGACGAGGACGCTGGTGCGCCCGGTCTCCGGGCCGCGCTCGACGAGGAGCGAGCAGCGCCGCCGCCGGTTCTTCGGCTCGGCCGGATCGCAGGCGCCCCAGCCCTGGCCGACGCGCGGCACGCCCGCCGACGAGCCGCAGCCGAGGAACGTGACACGGAGCGTCATGCGGCGGCGGCCGGTTCGGGCAGCCCGAGGGCGGGCCGCGCCTTGGCGAAGAGGCGGGCGACGTTGTCGGTCGTGATCGCCGCGATCTCGGCCGGCGTGACCCCGACCGTCCCCGCGAGGATCGCGGCGGTATGGGCCACGTAGGCCGGCTCGTTGCGGTGGCCGCGATGCGGGACCGGCGCCAGATAGGGGGCATCCGTCTCGACGAGGAGGCGGTCGCGCGGAACCACGTCGCGCGCGATGCGACGAAGCTCCTCGGACGCCTTGAAGGTCAGGATGCCCGAGAAGGACACGTAGAGGCCGAGGGCGACGCCGACCTCCGCGAGCCGGGCCGTCGAGGAGAAGCAGTGCAGCACCGCGTCGAACCGCCCTCGCCCGCTTTCCTCCTCCAGGATCGCGATCATCAGGTCGTCCGCCTCGCGCGCGTGGATGACGAGCGGCAGGCCGGAGGCCCGGGCCGCCGCGACATGGGTGCGGAAGACGCGCTCCTGCACGTCGCGCGGCGCCCGGTCGTAGTGGAAGTCCAGCCCGGCCTCGCCGATGCCGACGCAGCGCGGATGGGCGGACAGGGCGACCAGCCGCTCCGCCGTCACGTCCGGCTCCTCGGCCGCGTAATGCGGGTGCGTGCCGACCGTGAACACCACCTCGGGCCGGCTCTCGGCGATCTCGCGATAGGTGTCGAAGCGCTCGACATGGGTCGCGATCGTGATGAGCCCGCCGATCCCCGCCGCCTGTGCCCGGGCGATGATCCCGGCGCGGTCGGCCGCGAGGTCCGGGAAGTCCAGGTGGCAATGCGAATCGATCAGCATCGGCCGGGATCGTCCGCCGCGCGCGCGCCCCGGACGCTCATGCGGCCTCCGGCTCGACGTAGCGCGGGAAGATCGGTGCGGGCGCGGGCAGGGCCGTGCCCGCCGCGCTCCGATCCCCCTCCCCGGCCGCCGCGAAGCTGCGGGCCTCCGCCGCGACCCCGAGCAGATCGAGGAGCTTCGCGGCGGCGTTCGGCACGAAGGGCTGCGCCATGATGCCGACCACGCGCAGCACCTCGGCCGTGACGGCGAGGACGGTCGCCATGCGGGCGGGATCCGTCTTGCGCAGCACCCAGGGCTCCTGGCTCGCGAAGTACCGGTTCGCCTCGGCCACGACCGCCCAGATGTCGGCGATGCAGGCATGCAGGGCGAGGGTCTCCATGGCGGCCCTCCCCTTCTCCGGCAGGGCCGCGGCCGCCGCCAGCATGGTGTGGTCCGGCTCGGTCAGGCCGTCGAGCGCCGGGAGGCGGCCGTCGCAGTTCTTCGCGATCATGGTCAGCGAGCGCTGGGCGAGGTTGCCGAGGTCGTTGGCGAGATCGGCGTTGATGCGCGCCACGATCGCGTCGTGCGAATAGTTGCCGTCCTGGCCGAACGGCACCTCGCGCAGGAGGAAGTAGCGGAACGGGTCCGCCCCGTAGGTCTCGGCGAGCGCGAAGGGATCGATGACGTTGCCGACCGACTTCGACATCTTCTCCCCGCGGTTGAACAGGAAGCCGTGGGCGAAGACGCGGTGCGGCACGGGCAACCCGGCCGACATCAGGAAGGCGGGCCAGTAGACCGCGTGGAAGCGCACGATGTCCTTGCCTATGACGTGCAGGTTCGCCGGCCAGAAGCGGCCGCGCGGCGCGGCGTCGTCCGGGAAGCCGGTCGCCGTCAGGTAGTTGGTGAGCGCGTCGACCCACACGTACATGACGTGCGCGGGGTCGCCGGGCACCGGCACGCCCCAGTCGAAGGTCGTCCGGCTGACGGAGAGGTCGCGCAGCCCGGAGCGGACGAAGCTCTCGACCTCGTTGCGCCGCTCGCGCGGGGCCACGAAATCCGGCCGGGTCGCGTACAGGTCGAGAAGGCGGTCGGCATAGGCCGAGAG
>JAEUAC010000110.1 GCA_019695455.1 Methylorubrum extorquens
GCTCCTCCACGGCGGTCCGGTCGGCGAGGGCGCCTGGTGGGTGCAGGACGCCGCCGCCGCCCTGCCGGCCCGCCTGCTCGCCGTCCGGCCCGGCGAGCGCGCGCTCGACCTCTGCGCGGCGCCGGGCGGCAAGACGGCCCAGCTCGCCGCGGCCGGCGCCGCCGTGACGGCGCTCGACCGCTCGGCGCCCCGCCTCCGCCGCCTGAAGCAGAACCTCGACCGGCTGGGCCTCGCGGCCGAGACCGTGTGCCGCGATGCGCTCGCCTATGCGGCCGAGCCCTTCGACGCCGTGCTGCTCGACGCGCCCTGCACGGCGACCGGCACGCTGCGGCGCCACCCGGACGTCGCCTGGACCAAGCGCGAGCGCGACCTCGACAGCCTCGTGGACCTCCAGGCGCGCCTGCTCGACCACGCGGCGACCCTGGTCCGCCCGGGCGGCCGCCTCGTCTATTGCGTCTGCTCGCTCGAGCCGGACGAGGGCGAGCGGCAGGCGGAGGCGTTCCTGGCCCGCCACCCCGACTTCGGGCGCGTGCCGGTCGATCCGGCCGAGCTCGGGCTGGGTCCGGAGGCGGTCACGCCGGCCGGCGACCTCCGCACGCTGCCGGACGGGCTGTCCGGCCTGCCCGGGACGCGGGGCGGGATCGACGGATTTTTCGCCCTCCGGGCCTCGCGCCGCGACGCCCGATAGGCCATTGCTCCAGGCGGTCGTCCGTCCCGGTGCGGCCCGCCACCCCCCGGGTGACGGAACCGCGAAGGTGTCACGAGCGTGAGGTGGGCGGCCGAGCAATGGCGCCTGTCGGGCCTTGTCCTGCGGGAGGCGGCCCGGAGGCCGACGGACTGGCTGCGGGGCAACGCCCGCGGCGCGTTCCGCCGCGTGCCCAATCCCGAGCGCCTGCTCTTCGCCCCCCAGGACCTGCGCACCTCCGACCCGACCGTCGCGAGCGACGTCGAGGCCGGCATCTTCACCTTCGCGGGCCGGACGGTGGAGACGGGCGGCGCCCCGCCCTTCGCCGTTCCGCCGCCCTCCGTCGGCTGGGAGCGGGCGCTCTACGGCTTCGACTGGCTGCGCCACCTGCGGGCGGCGGAGACCCCGGCCGTGCGCGACCAGGCCCGGGTGCTGATCGGGGCGGCGCTCAAGCCCGGCCGCCGCGCCTTCCGGTCCGGCACGGCGCGCGAGACCCGCGTCGTGTCCCGCCGGCTGATCTCGTTCCTGTGCCAGTCGCCGCTGCTGCTGAACGGGGCGGACCGGGTCTTCTACGCGCGCTTCCTCGGCTCCGTCGGCCGCGCCGTGTCGCAGCTCGAGAGCGACGTCGCGACGGCCCGGCGCCCGCTGGACCGGCTCGCGGCCGCGACCGCGCTCGCCTATGCGGGGCTGTGCTGCTCGGGCTTCGAGAACCGGCTGAAGCGGGCGACGCGGCTCCTCTGCACGGAGCTCGACTACCAGATCCTGCCGGACGGCGGGCATGTCGGCCGCAACCCGGGCGTGCTGATCGAGCTCCTGCTCGACCTCCTGCCGCTCCGCCTCCTCTACAAGAGCCGCAGCCTCGAGGTGCCGGAGCCGCTGGCCCGCGCGGTCGACCGCATGATGCCGATGCTGCGCTACCTCCGGTCCGGCCCGCGCGAGCTCGCCCTGTTCAACGGCATGGGCGCCACCGCCGTCGACCAGATGGCGACGCTCCTCTCCTACGATGCCGGGCGGGCGCAGCCGCCGCCCTACGCGGCGCCGTCCGGCTATCTGCGGCTCGAGGCGGGACCGGCCGAGATCGTGGCCGACACGGGAGCCGTGCCGCCGCTCCGCTCCTCCTTCGCGGCCTGCGCGGGCTGCCTGTCCTTCGAGTTCTCGGGCAACGGCCAGCGGCTCGTCGTGAACACGGGCACGCCCTACGGCATCCGCCGGAGCCGCGAGGCCTCGCGCCGGACGCGCGCCCATTCCACGCTGGGGATCGGCGACGAATCCTCGGCCGAGTTCCTGGAGGACCTCCGGTCCGGCTTCGCCCGCTGGCTGGTCGGCCGGTTCGGCGGGGTCGTGCTGTCGGGCCCCCGCGACGTCGCGGTTGAGCGCCAGGAGGTCGAGGGCACCCGCACGGCGACGGCCCGCCACGACGGCTGGGCGGACCGCTTCGGCGTCCTGCACGAGCGGCGCTGGCGCCTGTCGGCGGACGGGACCCGGCTCGACGGCGAGGACCGGCTGGTCGCGACCGCCGCCGGCAACCGCTTCCCGCCCTCGATCCTGCGCTTCCACCTCCACCCGGCCGTGACGGCCACGCATGACGGCGCGGGCGCGGTCCGGCTCGCCCACCGCGACGGCGAGGCCTGGCGCTTCGCTTGCGAGGCCGCGGCCGTGCGGATCGAGGACAGCGTGTTCTACGGCGGGCTCGAAGGCTGGCGCCCGACCCGCCAGATGACCGTGCGCCTGCCCGGCGCCGAGACCGGCGGCCGCGTGGTGGCCGCCTGGAGCTTCGTCCGCCTCGGCGCGCCCGGCCGGCGCTGATCCTCGCCCGGGCGTCGAGCCGCCCGTCACCGCGCGGGTGGCGGCGGAGCGTCGGGACCCACCCTCCGCGCCGACCGCCGTGGCCCCGGCAGGCCGCGCGTGC
>JAEUAC010000152.1 GCA_019695455.1 Methylorubrum extorquens
CGTCAGTGGCCGCTCTGGTCGGCGGCGCGGGTGGCTTCGAAGAGGAACCAGGTCCGACGCTCGGTCGCGTCGATGTATTCCTCGAGGAGGCTCGCGGTCGCGATGTCGTCGTGCTCGTCGCAGACCTCGTGCGCGTCCCGCATGGCCTTGGCCATCGCCTTGTTGTCGTTCATCAGCTCGCGCAGCATGTCGAGCGGGCCGACCAGCTCCTCGTCGTTGTCCTGGATGCTCTGCAGGCGCGAGATGTGGCCGATCGAGCGCAGCGTCGTGCCGGAGATCTTGCGGATGCGCTCGGCCAGCGGGTCGGTCGTGGCGAAGATCTGCTCCGCGTGCTCGTCGAGCAGCAGGTGGTAGTCGCGGAAGTGCGGCCCGCTCATGTGCCAGTGGAAGTTCTTGGTCTTGAGGTAGAGCGCGAACGCGTCGGCCACGAGGCCGTTGATGGCGTCGGAGACGGCCTGGACGCCTTCGGGCGCCAGATCGGTCGGGGTGTCGAGGTTCGATCCGGCCTTGCGCGTCGGGTTCTTGGCGATCTTGGCCATGGTGGGCATCCGTCTCTGAAAGGGGGGCGCGAAGACGCGCCGCGTGTCCCGAGAACGGAAAAGGGCGGGAGCCGTTCCGACGCCCGCCCTCGAATCGCGTTCGCGTGCGGCGTTACCCGCCGACGCCGGGCGCGCCCGAATGCTCGCCCTCGTCGATCTTGCCGACATGCTTCTGGCTGTAGAGCGGCAGGCCGAGCTGGGCGACGAGGTTCAGCTGCGTCTCGAGGAAGTCGATGTGGCCTTCCTCGTCGGCGGCGAGCTGTTCGAACAGGATCTTCGAGACGCGGTCGTTGACGCTCTCGCAGTACTTCGCGGCCTCGAGGTAGAGGGCGCGGGCCTCCTCCTCGGCCGCCAGGTCGCAGCGCAGGATCTCCTCGACCGTCTGGCCGATGCGCAGCGGATCGAGGACCTGCAGGTTCGCGAACCCGTCCAGGAAGATGATGCGCTCCACGAAGCGGTCCGCATGCTCCATCTCCTCGATGGATTCCTTGCGCCACTTCTTGGCGAGCTCCTTGTATCCCCAATCGTCGAGCAGCCGGTAGTGAAGCCAGTACTGGCTCACGGCCGTCAACTCGCTGCGCAATCCGCGATTGAGATACTCGATGACCTTGGCGTCGCCCTTCATGGCCGTCCCGTCCTTCCGCTGTCGCGAGGAGGTCTAGCGCGGCGCCGGGTCCATTGTCCAGCTAGTTTAGAACGCTTCAAGAGAAGGCCGGCATCTCCGCCGGGGCGTGCCGGTGCGCGTGGTCCGCCGTGCAGGAGAGCGGACAGGCGTCGCAGGCCTCGTCGGCCGCCGCGCCGAGCGCCTGCTCCATGATCGACCGGATGGTGCGGGCGCAGCGGCCGCAATTCGGCGAGCAGCCGAGGCAGCGATAGACCTGGGCGGGCGTGCGGGGACATCCCGGCCCGGGGCCGAGGCAGGCCCTCACGTCGCCGTCGGACAGGACGTTGCAGGAGCAGACGATCACGGGAAGCCAGTTTGGAAGAGTTCGAAACTACTCGCGTTATCAGTCTCTTAGCAGAGGTTCGGCGCCACCGCGAGTCCGCCGGGCCGCCCGCGCGTCGTCCTGTCGCGCGCCGGTAGCGTACCGTCCGCAACCGGCCCGGTGGTCCGGCCGTTGGCAACGCTCGAAGACAGAAGGCGGCGACACGATGGGCGACGAGAAGATCGAGGCCTACACGGGCCCGGCCGGCGGGTGGGGATCGGCCAAGTCGCTCCTGCGGAACCTCGTGCGGAACGGCATCCCGGCCTCCGGCAGCGCCATGCTCCTGAAGCAGAACAAGCCGGACGGGTTCATGTGCGTGTCCTGCGCCTGGGCCAAGCCGGCGCAGCCCCATCTGTTCGAATATTGCGAGAACGGCGCCAAGGCGACGCTGTGGGAGCAGACGCAGGCCCGCTGCGCGCCGGAGTTCTTCCGCCGCCACAGCGTCACGGAGCTGCTGTCCTGGCCGGATCACGACCTCGAGAAGGCGGGCCGCCTCACGCACCCGATGCGCTACGACCCCGCGAGCGACCGCTACCGGCCCGTCTCGTGGGCGGACGCCGCGGCCGAGATCGGGCGCGAGCTGAAGGCCATCGACCCGAAGGCGGCCGTCTTCTACGCGTCCGGCCGGGCGTCGCTCGAGACGAGCTACATGTATGCGCTGTTCGCGCGCCTCTACGGGCACAACAACCTGCCCGACTCGTCCAACATGTGCCACGAGACGACGTCGGTCGCGCTGCCGCAATCCATCGGCTCGCCGGTCGGGACCGTGCTGCTGGAGGACATCGACCAGGCCGATTGCATGCTCTTCTTCGGGCACAACATCGGCTCGAACGCGCCCCGCATCCTGCATCCGCTGCAGGAGGCCCGCCGCCGCGGGGTGCCGATCCTCACCTTCAATCCCCTGCGGGAGCGCGGCCTCGAGCGCTTCACCAACCCGCAGAGCCCGATCGAGATGGTGACGGGCGCCTCCACGCAGATCTCGACCCAGTACCACCAGGTGAAGGCGGGCGGGGACATCGCGGCCATCACGGGCATGTGCAAGGCGCTCCTCGCCCTGGACCGCGAGGCCGAGCGGGCCGGCACGGCGCGCGTCGTCGACGTCGCGTTCGTGGCCGGGCACACGCACGGGCTCGACGCCTTCATGCGCTATTGCGACGGCCAGGACTGGGCCGCGATCGAGCACCGGTCGGGCCTGACGCGCGAGGCGCTGGAGGCCGCGACCGCCGTCTACGCGCGCGCCAAGGCCGCCATCGGCTTCTACGGCATGGGGCTGACGCAGCACCGGTTGGGCGCCGAGACGGTCGGCATGCTGGTCAACCTGCTGCTGCTGCGCGGCCACATGGGGCGGCCCGGCGCCGGCATCTGCCCCATCCGCGGCCATTCCAACGTGCAGGGCCAGCGCACCGTCGGCATCTCGGAGAAGCCCGAGCTCGTGCCGCTGGACCGTCTGGCGGAGCAATACGGGTTCGAGCCGCCGCGCGACGAGGGCCGGACCACCGTCGAGGCCTGCAGGGGCATCCTCGACGGGTCCGTCCGGGCCTTCGTGGCTCTCGGCGGCAACTTCGTGCGGGCCGTGCCCGACACGAACCCGATGGAGGAGGCCTGGCGACGTCTCCGGCTCAGCGTCCAGATCTCCACCAAGCTGAACCGCAACCACCTCGTCACGGGCGAGGTCTCCTACATCCTGCCCTGCCTCGGCCGGATCGAGATCGACCGGCAGGCCTCCGGCCCGCAGATCGTGACGATGGAGGATTCGACCGCCTGCTTCCATCCGTCCCGGGGCGTCGCCCGCCCGGTCGGCCCGCAGGTGCGGTCCGAGCCCTGGATCGTGGCCGAGCTCGCCAAGGCGACGCTGCCGCCGAATCCGCGCGTCGACTGGGACGGCTGGGTCGGCGATTACGGCCGGGTGCGGGACGCGATCGAGGCGACCTACCCGGACCTCTTCCAGGACTTCAACGCGCGGCTCGACCAGCCGGGCGGCATCGTGAAGCCGCTCCCCGCGCGCGAGCGCGTGTGGAAGACGAAGACCGGGCTCGCGAACTTCATCGTCCCGCCCGGCCTCGAGGCCGATCCGGACATGGCGGGCGGCGCGGCGGCGGCCCGCGACGTCCTGGACCTCATCACGCTGCGCTCGAACGACCAGTTCAACACGACGATCTACGGGTACGACGACCGGTTCCGGGGCGTCGACGGCACCCGCGAGATCGTCTTCATGAACCGGGACGATCTCGCGCGGCTGGGCCTCGCCGACGGCGAGCGGGTCGATCTCTCGACCGTGGCGGACGACGGCGTGGACCGGACCGTCCGCGGCCTGCGGATCATCGCCTACGACATCCCGCCCGGCAATTGCGGCGGCTACTACCCGGAGCTGAACGTGCTGCTGCCGCTCTGGCACCACGACCAGCAGTCGAAGACCCCGGCCGCGAAGTCGATCCCGGTCCGCGTCGCGCGGAGCGCGCCGGACTGAGCCCGGGCGGGCGTCAGGCGCCGAGATCGGCCGGGAGGGCGGCGAAGCCGCGGAAGCGGACCCGGTTGCCCCGGACCGGCGGGCCGGCGAGGCGGTAATCCTGGAAGCGGGCCAGGAAGCGGTTCAGGGCGACCCGGCCCTCCAGCCGCGCCACCGCCATGCCGACGCATTGGTGGATGCCGCTCGCGAAGGCGAGATGCCGGTTCGGCTGCCGCGCGACGTCGAACCGGTCCGGGTCCGGGAACTGGTCCGGATCGCGGTTGGCCGCCCCGATCGCGATCGTGATGCCGGTTCCGGCCGGCAGCACGGTGCCGCCGAGCTCGGTCTCGACCGTGGTGGCGCGGTTGCCGAGCTGGTTCGAGCTCTCGAAGCGCAGGATCTCCTCGACGGCGAGGCGGGCGAGGTCCGGCGCCTCGACGAGCCGCCGCCGCGCCGCCCCATCCTCGGCCAGGACGTGCAGGCCGTTGCCGATCAGGTTCGTCGTCGTCTCGTGGCCCGCGTTCAGGATGAAGATGCAGTTCTGCAGGAGCTCCGGCTCCGTCAGGCGCTCGCCGTCCTGCTCGCCCGCGATCAGCCGGGTCAGGATGTCCTTCTCGGGATCGCCCGGCCGGGCCCGCCGGTCCGCGACCAGCCCCTCGAGGTAGGCGATGAACGCCGAGACCGCCGCGTTGCCGGGATCGAGCCGGGCGGGGTCCCGTCCCGGTTCCAGCGCGCCCAGGATCGCGAGCGACCAGTCCCGCAGCGGCTCCCGGTCGGCGAGCGGCACGCCCAGGAGGTTGCCGATCACGTCGACGGGGATCGCGGCCGCGAAATCCTCGACGAGGTCGGCCGTGCCCCGCGCCGCCATGCGGTCGAGCAGCGCGTCGACGAGCGTCACGACGCCCGGCTCCATGGCGGCCACCGCGCGCGGCGTGAGCGCGCCCGCGATGATGCGCCGGACCCGCGTGTGCCGCGGCGGGTCGTTGAAGACGAGGCTCGTCGTGTGGTGGTCGAAGAGCGGGGAGGGGCCGAACTTGGCGCCGAACTCCACCACCTTGTCGGACGAGAAGGTGGCGGAGTCCTTGTAGATGCGCTCCGCCTCGGCGTAGCGCGTGACGAGCACGCCGCCGTCCGGGAGCCGGTGGACCGGCGCGTGCTCCCGCAGCGCCCGCCAGACCGGATAGGGATCCTCGTGGAACCCCGCCGGCAGCCGCTGCAGGTCGAAGGAACGCGCGGTCGCGGCGGGGTCCACGGCGCTCAGCCCCCGCAGGCGGGGTTCATGGGCAGGAACGCCTCCGAGGCCGGGATCGCGCGGATCGCCTCGTAGTAGTCCCAGGGCGCCTTGGACTGCTCCGGGGTCTTCACGCGGTAGAGCACGGGATCGTAGAGGAGCCGGCCGTCGCCCCGCAGCTGCGCCTCGCGCCCGAAGAACGCGACGGGAGCGGCCCGCATGGCCTTGTTCACGGCCACGGCCTCGTCCGTCCCGGCCGTCTCCGCCGCCTTCAGGTAGTGCAGCACGGACGTGTAGACGAGCGCGTGGTTCTTCGTAGGCATGGTGCCGACCGCATCGAAGAAGCGCTTGGCGAAGGCGCGCGTCGCCTCGTTCTGGTCCCAGTAGAAGGCCTCGGAGAAGGTCAGGTTCTGGGCGACCGGCAGGCCGAGCGCGTGGATGTCCGTGATGTAGACGAGGAAGCCCGTCATGGTCTGGCTGCCGGCCATGAGGCCGAACTCGTTCGCCTGCTTGATCGCCTTCGAGAAGTCGTCGCCGACCGCCGCGAAGCCGACCACGTCGGCGCCCGACGATTGCGCCGACAGGAGGAAGGACGAGTAGTCGGCGTTGTTCAGCGGGAACTTGGACGCCCCGACCACCTTGCCGCCGAGAGAGAGCACGCGGTCCGAGGCCTCCTTCTGCAGCGCGGCCCCGAAGGCGTGGTCGACGGTGATGAAATACCAGGACTTGCCGCCGCGTTCGAAGACGGCGCGCGCCGTGCCGGCCGTCAGGGCGTGCGTGTCGTCCGTCCAGTGCGAGCTGACGGGCGAGCAGAGCTTGGACGTGAAGTCGGAGGTCGCCGCCGCCGTGATCATGACGGTGCGGCCCTTCTCCTTGGCGACCTGCTGCACGGCGAGCGCGATGGCCGTGACGGGCAGGTCGACCACCGCGTCCACGCGCTCCGTGTCGAACCAGCGCCGCGCGATGGTGGAGGCGACGTCCGGCTTGTTCTGGTGGTCGGCGGAGACGATCTCGACCTTCTTGCCGCGCACGGTGCCGCCCGCGTCGCGCAGCGCCATCTCGGCCGCCGCGACCGACCCCTTGCCGCCCGAATCCGCGTAGGGGCCCGAGAGGTCGGTGAGGACGCCGATCCGCACGACGTCGTCGGAGACCTGGGCCGCAGCCCCGAGGGGCGCGAGCCCGGCGAGGCAGGCCAAGGCCGCCGTGGCATAGGATGTCAGCGTACGCCGTCTCATCTCGTCCTCCCGTGCGCGGTCCAGGATCGCGCTTGACCGCACCAAAGAGGAATCGGGGCGCGCTGCCAAGCGGGGTGCCCGATTCGGGTCGGTTCTTGCTCCGCGGCGGGCTCCGGAGGCTCTCCGGACGGCCCCGATCCTTGCTGCACTATGAAGAAGTGGGGCTGCCGGCACCCAGTTCGTGGCTGATCTGCAACAGCACCTTGGAAAGCCCGGCAACTGGGGAGGACTGTGCCGGTACTCGGTTGATCGGCCGGAATGGCTCCATCATGGTGATTGTGCGGCGGGGATGTCTCCGGCGTGACTTGGCCGAGCGGGATATGCGACGGGGGCCAAGTGACTGGGGAGTTGGTCAGGTGAGACGAGTGTCTTCGGGCAGCAAGTCGGCCAGCCGCGCCTCTTGGATCTAACTTTGGAGAGCAGAATGAAGCTCGTTAAGAGCCTTCTCCTCGGGTCCGCCGCAGGTCTCTGCGCGGCTGCCGGGGCACAGGCCGCCGACCTCCCGATGAGGAAGGCCGCGCCGGTCGAATACGTTCGTGTCTGCACCGCCTACGGCGCCGGCTTCTTCTACATCCCCGGCACGGACACCTGCCTCCGGGTCGGCGGTCGCGCCCGCTTCGAGTACCAGTACTCGTCGCAGCGTGGTCGTGGTGCCGATCAGTCCGGCTTCCGCGGTCTCGGCCGTCTCAACATCGACGCCCGCACGCAGACCGCCTACGGCACCCTGCGCGCCTTCGTCCGCTTCGAGATCGCCTCCCGTACCGGCGCCTACCTGACGTCCGGCACGCAGCAGCGTTACGCGAACGCCTTCCCGGGCCTCGGCCAGGACACGTTCGGTCGCGCCCAGAAGTACGTCGAGGTCGACAAGGCCTTCATCCAGTTCGCCGGCTTCACGGCGGGTCGCGCGGCGTCGTTCTTCGACTTCTACGCCCACGATCTCGAGTTCATCGGCTCCTCGGTCGGCTCCGACGCGTCCGCCACGAA
>JAEUAC010000132.1 GCA_019695455.1 Methylorubrum extorquens
CCGGACGGGCGCATCCTCTACCTGGTCGAATCCCGCGCGACCCCGCACCGGCTGATCCTCGCCTACGACGTCGCCGACGGGCGGCTCTCGAACCGGCGCACCTTCGTCGATGCCGGGCCCGGCGGCACGCCCGACGGGTTCCGGGTGGACGTCGACGGCAACCTCTGGTGCGGCTGGGGCATGGGCTCGGACGAGCTCGACGGCGTGATGATCTTCGACCCCTCCGCCACGCCGATCGGCCGCATCCGCCTGCCCGAGCGCTGCGCCAACCTCTGCTTCGGAGGGCCCGAGCGGAACCGCCTGTTCATGGCGGCGAGCCAGAGCCTCTACGCGCTCTACGTGAACACCGAGGGGTGCCCGGGCGGGTGAGGCCCGACATCGACGGAGCGATGCGCGCGATCCCACCTTAGGGCACCATGAGCCAGATGGGCCGCACACGCCTTCCCGTTGCCGAAGGGGGACGGCCGTCTTCCTGCCGGCTGGGTTCGACTATGCCGACGCGCAGACGGAGCTGACGATCACGCGCGTGGGGACGTGATCACGATCTCCCCCGTCCGCATGAGCCTGCAGGATGCCGTCGACCGGCTGCGAGCGATGCCGGCGCCGCCGACCGTCGAGTTGATCGAGCGCATCGAGGTACCGGATCGGGACCGGGATTGATCCTCCTCGTCGATACCAACATCGTCGTGCACGCTCGCGATGGTTCGCCTGCGGTTCTGGACCACGTCTCGCGCAACGTCGGCTCGATCGCCCCGTCGGCCTTGTGTCTCGCGGAGTTGCAGCGGGGTCTCGTCCGTGCTGGCCCGTCGGGGCCGATGCGCCGCGAGAGGTTGCCGCTGCTCGATTGGACGAGACCGGCGTCCTGACCGGCCTCCCCATCGCAGCCACCGGCTGTTAGACCGCCGGGCATGGCACCTCCTCTCCTCAGTCTCGCGGGCGTCGCGCTCACGTTCGGCGGCACGCCGCTCCTCGAGAGCGCGGACCTGTCCGTCGGCGCCGGCGACCGGGTCGGGCTCGTCGGGCGCAACGGCTCCGGCAAGTCGACCCTCCTCAAGATCGCGGCCGGCCTCGTCGAGGCGGACCGGGGCGAGATCTTCCGGCAGCCCGGCGCGACCATCCGCTACCTGCCGCAGGAGCCCGACATGAGCGGGCACGCGACCACGCTCTCCTACGTCGAGGCGGGTCTCGCGCCGGGCGACGACGAGTACCGGGCGCAGTACCTCCTGTCGGAGCTCGGCCTGACGGGCGAGGAGGATCCGGCGCATCTCTCGGGCGGCGAGGGCCGCCGCGCCGCGCTCGCCCGCACGCTCGCGCCCGAGCCCGACATCCTGCTCCTCGACGAGCCGACGAACCATCTCGACCTGACCACGATCGAATGGCTCGAGGCCGAGCTGAAATCCACGCGCTCGGCGCTCGTCCTCATCAGCCACGACCGCCGCTTCCTGACGAACCTGTCGCGCGCGACCGTGTGGCTCGACCGCGGCCGGACGAAGCGCATGGAGCAGGGCTTCGGCTCCTTCGAGGCGTGGCGCGACACCGTGCTCGCCGAGGAGGAGGTCGAGCGCCAGAAGCTCGACCGGAAGATCGCGGCCGAGGAGCATTGGGTGCGCTACGGCGTGACCGCGCGGCGCAAGCGCAACGTGCGCCGCATGGGGGAGCTCGCGGCGCTCCGCGAGACGCGCCGGACCGAGCGGCGGGCCCAGGGCGACGTCCGCATGGCGGCTTCGGAGGGCGAGCGCTCCGGGACCATGGTGGTCGAGGCGAAGAACCTCACCAAGCGCTTCGGCGAACGCCCGATCGTCGAGGGCTTCACGACGCGCATCCTGCGCGGCGACCGCGTCGGCATCGTGGGCCCGAACGGGGCCGGCAAGACGACGCTCGTCGGCCTGTTCACGGGCACGATCCAGCCGGACGAGGGCAGCGTCCGGCTCGGAGCCGCGATCGACATGGTGGCGCTCGACCAGCGCCGCGATTCGCTCGATCCGAACGACACGCTGGCCGAGGCGCTGTCCGAGGGGCGGGGCGACCTCATCACGGTCGGGGGCGAGCCGCGGCACGTCGTCGGCTACATGAAGGACTTCCTGTTCTCGCCCGAACAGGCCCGGACGCCGGTCCGCGTCCTGTCCGGCGGCGAGCGCGGCCGCATCATGCTGGCCCGCGCGCTGGCCAAGAACTCGAACCTGCTGGTCCTCGACGAGCCGACCAACGATCTCGACCTCGAGACGCTGGACGTGCTCGAGGAGATGCTGGGCGACTACAAGGGCACCGTGCTCCTCATCAGCCACGACCGCGACTTCCTCGACCGCATCGCCACCTCCGTCATCGTGCCGGAGGGCGACGGGCGCTGGCAGGACTACGCGGGCGGCTACACGGACATGCTGGCGCAGCGCGGCCAGGACCTCGCCGACACGGCGCGCAAGGCGCCCGCTCCCGCCAAGGCGAAGGCCGCCGCCCCGACGGCGACCGGCGGGGCGGCCCGGAAGCGGCTCTCGTTCCACCAGCAGCACGCCCTGCGGACGCTCCCGCAGACCATCGAGACGCTGACCCGCGAGATCGCGGCCCTCCAGGCGGTCCTGGCCGACCCCGCCCTCTTCGCGCGGGATCGCAAGGCGTTCGAGACCGCCACGGCCGCCGTCGCCGCCAAGGAGGCGAAGCTCGAGGCGGCCGAGACGGAATGGCTGGAGCTCGAGATGCTGCGCGAGGCGATCGACGCCTGAGGCGTCGGGCCGGGGCCGGCCGCGACGGGAGCGGTCCCCGTCGGGCTCTGGACGGGCCCGCCCGGCGGGTCCAAGAGCGCGGCATGCCCGCACCAGCCTCGACCGGCCGCTCCAGCCTCCGCCCGGCCCTCGCGGGGGCGGCCGCGACGCTGTCCGGGGTCGGGCTCAGCCGCTTCGCCTACGTGCCGCTGTTCCCGGCCATGGTCACGGCCGGCTGGGTGACGGGCGCCGAGGGCGCGCTGCTCGGCGCCCTGAACCTGACCGGCTACCTCGTCGGCGTGCTCGGCGGGAGGCCCGTGGCGGCCCGGGCCGGGACGGCGCGCGCGCTCGGCCTCGGCATGGCGGCCGC
>JAEUAC010000137.1 GCA_019695455.1 Methylorubrum extorquens
GCCGGCACGGCCGTCGGCGGGATCCGGATCGCGGCGCTCGGCCGTCTGTTCGTCTTGAAGCATCGGGTGACGTCCCGGCAGGCAACGGCCGGCCGGACACTCAATGGTTGTGGCCGCATCGTGTTCCCGGCCCGATCCCGCACTGCGGCATGGGAGATGCGCGCGCGGCGCGGGACCTAGCCGCGGGACGCGTCGCGCAGGGCGCGCCAGACCCGTTCGGGCGTGAGCGGCATGTCGATCCGCTCCACGCCCGCCGGCCGCAGCGCGTCCAGGACGGCGTTGACGACCGTCTGCGGGGCCGCGATGGCGCCCGCCTGCCCCGATCCCTTGACGCCGAGCGGGTTGGCGGCGCTCGGCACGGGATTGAAGCGGATCCGGAGCGGCGGCAGGTCGGCCGCGCGCGGCAGCTGGTAGTCCATGAGCGAGGCCGTGAGGAGCTGGCCCGACCCGGCCTCGTAGACCGTGCGCTCGTGCAGCGCCTGGCCGATGCCCTGGGCGAGCCCGCCCTGCACGGAGCCCTCCGTCAGCATCGGGTTGATGAGCGTGCCGTAATCGTCGACCGCGAGGTAGCCCACGAGGTCGATCGCCCCCGTCTCGGGATCGATCTCGACCTCCGCCACGTGGCACCCGTTCGGGAAGGTCACGAGGTCGAGCTGCGTGTCGACGATGGCCGAGAGCTCGCCCTCCGTACCCGCCCCGTCGGGGCCGGCCTCGGCCGCCGCGGCGGCGAGCGCCGCGAGGTCGATCGCGCGCCCCTCCCCGGCCGAGAAGGCGCCGTCCCGGTAGGTCACGTCCGCGGGCTCGCACTGGAAGAGCTGGGCGGCGAGCGCGCGACCCTTCGCGAGCAGGGCCTCGACCGCGCCGACCAGCGCCGTCCCGCCCTGGTGGAGGGACCGCGCCCCGCCATGGCCCTTGCCGCGCGGCACCTCGCGCGTGTCCGCCTGCACGTAGCGGAAGCGCTCGACGGGCAGGCCGAGGAGGTCGGCCGCGATCTGCGGGAACGAGGTCTCGTGGCCCTGCCCGTTGGATTGCGTGCCGAGGAGGAGGTCCACGGTCCCGTCCGTCCGCACGCGGAGGCCGGCCATCTCGCCCGGCGCGCCCCGCGCCGTCTCCAGGAACGACGCGAAGCCGAGGCCGCGCAGGCGCCCCGCGCCGTCCGCCGCCGCCCGGCGGGCCGGGAACCCGGCCGCGTCGGCGAGGTCCAGCGCGAGGTCGATCCCGGACGCGAAGGCGCCCCGCTCGATCTGCATGCCGAGCGCCGAGCGGTGCGGGAAGGCGTGCACCATGTTGCGGCGCCGGAGCTCCACGGGGTCGATCCCGAGCGCGGCGGCCGCCGCGTCGACCAGGCGCTCCGTCAGGTAGTTCGCCTCCGGCTTGCCGGCCCCCCGGTAGGCGTCGACCGGCACCGTGTTCGTGAAGGCGCCCGTCACCTCCATGAAGACGGCCGGCACGTCGTAGACGCCGCCCTGGGCCGTCGAGGCGGAGTTCGTCGGGATGACGGGGCCGAGCGCGGAGAAATAGGCGCCCATGTCGGCGACCGTGCGGTTGTGGAGGGCGAGGAAGCGCCCCTCCGCGTCGAGCGCGAGGCGGCCGGTCGTGTGGTTGTCGCGGCCCTGGACGGAGGAGAGGAAGTCCTCCGTGCGCTCGGACGTCCAACGCACCGGGCGACCGAGCCGGCGGGCCGCCGCCAGCACCAGGACGAGCTCCGGATGCAGCACGTTCTTCGCCCCGAACCCGCCGCCGACGTCGGGGCAGATCACCTCGACGCGGTCGGGCGGCACGCCGAGCACGTGGCCCGCGAGCTGGTCGCGGAGGTCGTGCACGCCCTGGCCCGAGAGGACGAGCCGGAACGTGCCCGTCGCCCCGTCGAAGCTGCCCACGGCCCCGCGCGGTTCGAGCGGCGCCACGACCACGCGGTTGTTGACGACGGCGAGTTCGACGACGTGCGCGGCCGCCGCCATGGCGGCCTCGACGGCGGCGGGATCGCCCTTGCGGAACCGGAACGCGACGTTGCCCGGCGCCTCCTCCCAGAGGAGCGGCGCGCCCGGCGCGAGCGCCTCCGCCCCGTCGACCACGGCCGGCAGGTCCTCGTAGGACACCGCGATCGCCTCGGCCGCGTCGCGCGCCTCGGCGGCCGAGGCGGCGACCACGAAGGCGACCGGGTCGCCGACATGGCGCACGCGCCCCTCCGCCAGGGCCGGACGCGGCGGCACCCGGATCGGCGCCTCGGTCGCGACGGAGACGAGGCAGGGCAGCGGGCCGATCCCGTCCGCCGCGAGGTCGCGCGCGAGGAGGATCGCGGCAACGCCCGGCATGGCGGCGGCGGCCTCGGCGTCGATCGACAGGATGCGGCCGTGGGCGACCGGCGAGCGGAGCACGATCCCGTGCAGCGCGCCCGGCACGTCGATGTCGTCCACGTAGCGGCCGAGCCCGCGCAGGAAGCGCTCGTCCTCGAGGCGCCGGCGGGATCGGCCGCGCTCGGGGGCGCGGGTCGGCTCGGAGGCGTCCGTCACGGGATCAGGCCAGCCAGCGGCGCACGGCGGTCGCCAGGAAGGCCGCGTCCGCCGGGTTGGCGGACGGGTTGCCGGCCCGGTGGCCCCAGACGGACGGGATGGGCAGGAGTTCGGCCGCCGCGAGATGGGGCAGCTCGGCCGCGTTGTCGGCCACGCGGAAATAGAGGTCCGTCTCGCCCGGCATGAGCAGCACCCGGGCCCGGATGGCCCGGAGCGCCGCCGGGAGGTCGCCGCGGTCGCGCTCGTTGCGGCCGATGTCGCCCGCGTCCCAGGTGCGCAGCTGCGCGAGCAGGTCCGCGGCCGGCCGGCGGGCGAAGCGCTCCTCCCAGTCGGTCCGCAGGAACGTGTCGAGGTCGGGCGCGCCGAGCGCCGTCTCGTGCAGGCCGGCCCGGTAGAAGTCCTGGCTCAGCCCCCATCCGGCATAGACGCGCCCGAAGGCCCGGAGTGCCGCCGCCGGCTCCGCCGAGAAGCGGCCGTTCCCCTCGTATTCGGGGGCGCCCTCGAGGATGGCCATGAGGCCCTTCAGGAAGACGCGGTTGTGGGTCGCCGTGCGGGCCGAGCCGCAATTCACGACCGCGCGGTCGACCGCGTCCGGGAACAGGCTCGCCCAGTGATAGGCCTGGCCCGCGCCCATGGACCAGCCGTAGACGGCGTGCAGGCGCTCGATCCCGAAGCGCTCGGCGAGCAGGCGCCTCTGCGCCCGGACGTTGTCGTGCGCCGTGACGAGGGCGGGATAGTCCGGGTGGTTGGACGGGCTCGACGAGAGGCCGTTGCCGAACATGTCGGGGATCACGACGAACCAGCGCGTCGGGTCCAGCACGCCGTCCGGGCCGATCAGCCATTCGAGATCGGGGTGCCGGGCCGAGTAGCTCGTCGGGTAGAGGACCACGTTGGAGCGGTCCGGCGCGAGCGTGCCGTGCGTCTTCCAGCTCAGGGCGGCGTCCCGCAGCACGCCGCCCTCCGCCAGGGCGAGATCGCCCAGGGCAAAGGTTCCGCTCTCCGTCGGCCAGTCCGCCATGGTGCCGCGCCTCAATTTGGGTAAGCGAAGCTGCCGTTCTTCCAGACGTAGAGCACGTAGCCCGGCGCCGAGATGTCGCCCTTCCGGTCGAAGGTGACCTCGCCGAGGATCGTGTCGAACCGGTCGGATTTCAGCGCCGCCTCGACGGCCTTCGGCTCGGCCGACTTCGCCTTGCGGGCGGCCTCCGCCAGCGCCTGGACGGCCGTGTAGCCGTAGAGCGTGAAGCCCTCCGGATCGATGCCGCGCGCCTTGAAGCCGTCGACGACGCGGGCGGCCTCGCTGCGCTTGCGGGCGTCCGGGTTGAACGTCATCAGGACGCCGTCGGAGGCGGGCCCGGCGATCTGGCCGAACTCCTTGGCGGCGATGCCCGAGGTGCCGAACCATTGGCCGCGGAAGGCCTGCTCGGCGCCCTGCCGCACCAGCGTGCCCATCTCCTGGTGGTAGCCGCCGTAATAGGCGACCTCGATGCCGGCCGCCTTCAGTCGCGTGATGACGGCCGTGTAGTCGCGCTCCCCGGGCGTGATGCCGGCGAACAGCGCCTCCTGGATGCCGAGCTTGTTGAGGGCGGCCTTGGTGGCGTCCGCGAGGCCGCGTCCGAAGGGCGCGCCGTCGTGCAGGATCGCGATCTTCTTGCCCGGGAAGCGCTCGGCGATGAAGCCCGCCGCGAGCTGCCCCTGCTGGTCGTCGCGCCCGCAGACGCGGAAGATGCCGGGCAGGCCGCGGTCGGTCAGGCGCGCCGTGTTCGAGGCCGGCGTGATCATGACGGCGCCGCTCTCGGCGTAGAAGTCGGACGCCGCGAGCGACGCGCCGGAGCAGACGTGGCCAACGACGAGCCGCACCTTGTTCTGGATGAAGCGGTTGGCGACCGAGACGGCCTGCTTCGGATCGCAGGCGTCGTCCTGCACCTCGACGACCAGCTTCTCGCCGTTGATGCCGCCCCCGGCATTCACG
>JAEUAC010000153.1 GCA_019695455.1 Methylorubrum extorquens
ACGAGCTGTCCGATGCCGGAGAGCGTGACGTAGGCGGTCTTCCGGTCCGGCCCGCCGGTGCAACGAACGAGACCCGACCATGAGCGAGACGTCCCAGGCCGACGGGCCGCGGGAGGGGAGCCTCGCGCCGCGCCTCCGGCCGAGGGCGCTCTCCCGCGGATCGCCCAGGGAGGCGCCGCCGCCATGCGGATCTCCCGGCCGTTCCGGTCCCGTCGATCGCGCCGGATGGGACGCACGCTCACCATAGGCGGGGGCGGCGGGCCGGCGCAACGCCGTCCGCCGGGCGGCCGCCGTCAGCCGAAGTTCAGCCTCAGTCCCGCCTCGGGCCAGGGCAGCGAGACGAGCTGTCCGATGCCGGAGAGCGTGACGTAGGCGGTCTTCCGGTCCGGCCCGCCGAAGCAGATGTTGGTCGTGTAGACGTCCGGCATGCCCACGCTGCGGACGAGCCGGCCGTCGGGCGAGATCACCGTGATGGCGCCGGTCATCAGCGTGGCGACGCAGACGTTGCCCTCCGCGTCCACGGCCAGGCTGTCGTAGCGCTCGTAGCCCGCCTGGCTGTAGAGGAACCGCCCGCCATGCGGCGACGGGAACGGGTGCCGCTCGATCACGCCCGGCTCGGCGAGGTCGAAGGCCCAGAGCCGGCCGCATTCCGTCTCGGCCACGTAGAGCGTCCGCTCGTCGGGCGAGAGGCCGATGCCGTTCGGCGTCAGCATGGGATGGGCGACCTGGACGATGCGCGAGCCGTCCGCCATCGCGTAGTAGACGCCGCCGTGGTCGCGGTCGCGGGGCCGGCTCTTGCCGAGGTCGGTGAAGTAGAAGCCGCCGCTCCGGTCGAAGACGATGTCGTTCGGACCCTTGAGGGCGTGCTCGCCGCAGCGGTCGTAGAGCAGGCGGTGCTCGCCCGTCCGCGGATCGACGCGCTCGATCCGGCCGCCCGCGTAGCTCTCCGGCGTGCCGATCGGGCGGAGCATGCCCGGCTCCTCGTGCCAGGCGAAGCCGCCGTTGTTGCAGAGGTAGAAGGCCCCGTCGGGCCCGACCGCGAGCCCGTTCGGGCCGCCGCCCGGCTCGGCGACGATCGACACCGTGCCGTCCGGCGCGACGCGCGTCAGGGTTCCTCGCGCGATCTCGACGAGCACGACCGATCCGTCCGCCATCGCGACGGGTCCCTCGGGAAAGCGCAGGCCGGTCGCCAGGACGGTCGGGTCCCTCATGTCGTCTCCTCGTCGTCGCTTCTGCTTTCCCTCGATCCTGCGGCCTCGGGGCGCCGGCGTCCAGGTGTCCCCGTCGCCCGACGGCCTCCCGCCATTGCGGCCCGGGGTGCGGCGCAGCATCATGGGCGTCGGGATCGGCCGAGCACCGGCCACGACCGGGAGCCGGGATGACCGACGCGAACCACCACGAGGCCGGCCTTTCCGAGGCGCAGCGCGAGCGCGTCTTCGCGGCGATCGACGCGGCGTTCGACGACCAGATGGCCACGACGATGCGGTTCGTCGCCATCCCGTCGGTCCGCGGCGCCGAGGGGCCCTGCCAGGACATGATGGGCGACCTCCTGCGGGCCCGCGGCTACGCGGTCGACGATTGGCCGATCGACCAGGAGGACCTTCGCCACCTTCCCGGCTTCGGCCCGGTCGAGACCGACTTCTCCCGCGCCCGGACCGTGGTCGGGACCTACAGGCCCGCGCGGGAGACCGGCCGCTCCCTCATCCTGCAGGGGCATTGCGACGTGGTGCCGGCGGGGCCGCTCGACATGTGGCGGCGGCCGCCCTTCCGGCCGGTCCTCGAGGACGGGTGGCTCTACGGCCGGGGCGCGGGCGACATGAAGTCCGGCACGATCGCGGCCCTGTTCGCGCTCGACGCCCTCGCGGCGGCCGGCCTCGCGCCGAACGGGCGCATCCACGTCCAGTCGGTCATCGAGGAGGAGAGCACCGGCCTCGGCGCGCTCTCCACCCTGCAGCGCGGATACCGGGCCGACGGCGCCCTCATCGTGGAGCCCACGGGCGGCCGCGTCATGCGGGCCCAGGTCGGCGTGATCTGGTTCCGCGTGAAGGTGCGGGGCGAGCCGGTCCACGCCGCCCAGGCGACGGCCGGCTTCAATGCCATCAAGGCCGCCTATCACGTGCTCGGCGCCCTGGAGGCGCTCGAGGCCGAGTGGAACGACCGGGCGAGGGACGACCCGCATTTCGGCTCGCATCCGCACCCGCTCAACCTCAATCCCGGCATCGTCGCGGGCGGGGAATGGGCCTCCAGCGTGCCGGCCTGGTGCGACATCGACTATCGGATCGGCATCCTGCCGGGCTGGTCGGTCGCCGCCTGCCAGCGCGAGATCGAGGCCTGCGTCGCCGCCGCGGCCGCGCGCCATCCCTTCCTGGCGGAGCGGCCGCCGGAGATCGTCTGGTCCGGCTTCCTGTCGCCCGGCTACGTGGTGGAGGGCGCCGACGCCATGGAGGCCGTCCTCGCCGAGGCCCACGGTTCGGGATGGGGCGGGCCTCTGGACGAATCGGTGTTCACGGGCCTCACCGACGCCCGCTTCTACGGGCTCGATCACGGCATCCCGTGCTTCTGCTACGGGGCCGTCAGCGAGGGCGCCCACGCGTTCAACGAGCGCGTGGACGTGGAGTCGCTCCGTCGGCTGACCCGGTCGGTGGCCCTGTTCGTCGCCGGCTGGTGCGGCGTGACGGCGCGGTGAGGCGCCTGGCGTCCGTCGGTCAGTCGACGATCTCGACGATGCGGCGGGTCACCGGGTCGACCACGACGACCTGGCCGTTGACGACCGTGTAGCGGTACGTCTTCAGCCCGAACTCGTCCGGGGCGTCGTAGATCGCCGGGCCGTCGGTCGGGAGGATGACGCCCGGCCGCAGCTCGTTCGTGTAGACGTAGTTCGGCCGGTTCTCGCGCACGACGTAGTCGCGGAAGCGCGGACGGGTGTCGCGGCCCAGGATGCCGTCGACAGCCCCGTTCACGCCGCCCACGACGCCGCCGATCA
>JAEUAC010000170.1 GCA_019695455.1 Methylorubrum extorquens
GCCTCCGACCGGATCCGCGACGAGCTGAAGGCGATGGGCGTCGCCATCAAGGACAACAAGGACGGGACGACGACCTGGGAACCGGCGCGCTGACGGCGCGCCGTCTCAGTGCGCCGCGTCCTCCAGGAGACCCAGCGCGTCCTCGACGGTCAGCTCCCTCACGACGGACCGCCCGAGGTCGCCGTAGCGCCGCTCGAGGTGCCGCGTCGCCCGCCCGCGGCCGGCGAGCGCCAGGTGGACGAGGCCGACCGGCTTCGTCGCGGTCGCGCCGCCCGGACCGGCGATGCCCGTGACGGCGACCGCGAGGTCGACGCCGGATCGCGCCAGCGCGCCCTCCGCCATGGCGACCGCGACCTCGGCGCTGACGGCGCCCAGCCTCTCGATCAGGGCGGCGTCGACCCCGAGCATCTCGGCCTTGGCGGCGTTCGAGTAGGTGACGAAGCCCCGGTCGAGCACGGCCGACGATCCCGCGATCTCCGTCAGCAGCGCCGCGATGCCGCCGCCCGTGCAGGATTCCGCGGTCGCGACCGTGAGGCCCCGCTCCCGGCAGGCCCCGACGAGCGCCTCCGCCCGGGCGAGGAGGGCGGGGGTCACGACGCGGGCAGGCGGATCGTGGCGGAGGCCTGCGCCGCCAGACCCTCCTCGCGGCCGGTGAAGCCCATCCGCTCGGTCGTGGTCGCCTTGATGGACACCGCCGATTCGGGGACGCCCGCCACCTCGGCGATGCGGGTCCGCATGGCCTCCCGGTGCTGGCCCACCCGGGGCCGCTCGCAGAGGACGGTCACGTCGAGGTGGTCGATCCGACCACCGCGCTCGCGGACGGCCGCGGCCGCGTGGGCCAGGAACCGGTCCGAGGAGGCGCCCCGCCATTGCTCGTCCGAGGGCGGAAAATGGGTGCCGATGTCGCCGTCCGCGATGGCGCCGAGCAGCGCGTCCGTGAGCGCGTGGAGCACGACGTCGCCGTCGGAATGGGCGTTGACGCCGCGATCGTGCGCGATCCGCACGCCGCCCAGCCAGACGTGGTCGCCCTCGCCGAACGAATGGACGTCGAACCCCGTCCCGACCCGCACCACCATGTCGTCGTCCCCCGATCCCATCCGCCGTTCGGCCTCCCCGAAATCCGCCGGGTTGGTCAGTTTCACGTTCCCGGCCTCACCCGGGAACACGTGCACGGCCGCGCCTGCCCATTCCATGAGCTGTCCGTCATCCGTGAAGCCGTCCTCGCCCGCCGCCGCCGCCCGTCCATGGGCCTCGCGGAGCGCCCGGAGCCCGAAGGCCTGCGGCGTCTGCACGGCCCGCAGCACCGAGCGGTCCAGCGTCTCGGCCACCCGGCCGCCCTCGGCCACGCGCTTGATCGTGTCCGTGACGGCGACGCCCGGGATCGCCGCCCCGTGCCGGGCGCCCGCCTCGACGGCCCGCTCGATCAGGCCCGGGTCGACGAAGGGCCGGGCCGCGTCGTGGACGAGGCACAGGACCTCGTCGCCCGCGCCGTCCGCCAGCGTCTCGATCGCGAGGCGGACGGAGGCCTGCCGCGTCGCCCCGCCGAGGACGGGCGCGAGGAGCTTCCCGCCGGGCAGGCCCGCGATCGCCGCCGCGTAGGCCTCCCGATCGTCGGGATGGATCGCGCAGACGACCCGGTCGATCCGAGGATGCGCCAGGAAGGCGTCCAGGGTCCGGGCGAGCACCGTCCGGCCCGCGAGGAGCCGATACTGCTTCGGCCCGCCATCGCCCGCCCGACTGCCTCTCCCGGCCGCGACTACGACCGCCACCACGTCCATTCGCATCCCTCACGCAAGCCGCGGGTGATAGAGCGTCGCAGCGCCGTTTCAAAGATCGCCATTGGCCTCGGGGCGCTGAGTGGTTATTCGTCAAGCAGAATGAACGTTGCCGCCAAATTGAGCACATCGGTCCAGATCGGCGCCACGTCGGTCGGTCCTGCCTGGCTTGCCCCCATGTCCGGGGTGACGGACGTCGTCTTCCGCCGCGTCGCGGCCCGGTTCGGGGCCGGCCTCGTCGTGACGGAGATGGTGGCCTGCGAGCCGCTGGTCGCGGGGTCGCCGGAGGCGTCGCTGCGGGCCGCGGGCGAGGGGATCGGAACCCATGTCGTGCAGCTCGTCGGGCGCGAGCCGCGGGCCATGGCGGAGGCCGCTCGCGTCGCGGAGGGGGCCGGAGCCGCGATCGTCGACATCAATTTCGGCTGCCCGGCCAAGAAGGTCGTCGGCGGCCACGGCGGATCGGCCCTCATGCGCGAGCCCGACCTCGCGCGGGCGATCGTCGCCGCCGTCGTGGCGGCCGTCGGCTGTCCCGTCACGGTGAAGATGAGGCTCGGCTGGGATGCGGCCTCGCTGAACGCCGTCGCCATGGCGCGGGACGCCGTCGCGGCGGGTGCCCGGGCCGTGACGATCCACGGCCGGACGCGGCAGCAATTCTACGAGGGCAGGGCGGATTGGTCCGCGATCCGCCCCGTCGTCGACGCGGTCGGGACGCCGGTCGTCGCCAACGGCGACGTCGCCTCGGTCGAGGCCGCACGAGCCTGCCTGTCCGCGTCGGGCGCGGCGGCCGTGATGATCGGCCGGGCCGCGATCGGCCGGCCCTGGCTCGTCGGCCAGGTCGCCGCCGCGCTGACGGGGCGGGCGCCGTCCGAGCCCTCGCCGGACGAGAAGGTCGCGGCCGGGATCGAGCACTACGAGGGGCTCCTGTGCCTCTACGGCCTGGCCATGGGGCTGCGCCACGCGCGAAAGCACCTCGCGGCCTATGCCGACGAGGCCGCGCGGGTCGGCTGCGGGCTGCCGCCCGACGAGCGGCTGACCCTCGTCACGACGACCGATCCCTCCGTCGTTCTCCGATCGCTCGCCCGCCTCTATCGGGAACCCTCCAGGATGGCCGCATGATGGATACCGAGACCACGCGCGCCGACGGCGTCCTCAACGCGCTGCCCCTGGCGATCCTGACGGTCGGCCCCGCCGACGAGGTGCTCGACGCCAACCCGGCGGCGGAGACCTTCTTCGACCTGTCGCTCAGGGTCATGCGACGCCAGCGCTTCGAGACGCTGGTGCCCTTCGGCTCGCCGGCCCTCGGGCTCGTGGAGGAGGTCCGCCGGCGCGGTGCGGGCGTGAGCGAGCACCGGCTCGACCTGCCGAACCCGCGTCTCGGCGGCGAGCGGATCGTCGACGTCCTCGCGACGCCGCTCGGTGAGGACGGCGCGGTCGTGCTCCTCTTCCAGGAGCGCACGATCGCCGACAAGATGGACCGGCAGCTGACCCACCGGGGAGCCGCGCGGTCGCTCACGGCGCTGGGCGCCATGCTGGCCCACGAGATCAAGAACCCGCTCTCGGGCATCCGCGGCGCGGCGCAGCTCCTCGAAGCCTCCGTCGACGAGCACGACCGCATGCTGACGCGGCTCATCTGCGACGAGACGGACCGGATCGTCCACCTCGTCGAGCGCATGGAGCTGTTCGGCGAGGATCGCCCGGTCGAGCGCGGGCCGGTCAACGTCCACGGCGTGCTGGACCAGGTGAAGCGGCTCGCTCAGTCCGGCTTCGCCCGCCACATCCGCATCCGGGAACAATACGATCCGTCGATCCCGCCCGTCCACGGCAACCGCGACCAGCTCGTCCAGGTGCTGCTCAACCTCGTGAAGAACGCGGCCGAGGCCATCGGCATCGACGCGCTCGACGGCGAGATCGTGCTCTCCACCTCGTTCCGGGCGGGCATCCGCCTGCAGATGCCCGGCATGAGCGGACGCATCGCGCTGCCGGTCGAGGTGGGGGTCAGCGACAACGGTCCGGGCGTCGCGTCCGACCTCCTGCCCCACCTCTTCGATCCCTTCGTGACCACCAAGGCGCAGGGAAGTGGCCTGGGGCTTGCCTTGGTCGCGAAGATCATCGGAGCGCATGGTGGGGTGGTCGAGTGCGATTCCGCGCCGCGGCGCACCACCTTCCGCGTCTTGCTCCCGATCTACACGGCCCGCGACGGGCGTGGATCCGAGGTCTGAGGTTTCAGAATGCCGAGCGGACAGATCTTGCTGGCAGACGACGATGCGGCCATCCGCACCGTCCTCAACCAGGCCTTGTCGCGCGCGGGCTACGACGTGCGCTCGACGGGACACGCCGCGACCCTCTGGCGCTGGGCCGCCCAGGGCGACGGCGACCTCATCATCACCGACGTCGTGATGCCGGACGAGAACGCGTTCGACCTCCTGCCGCGGATCAAGAAGGTCCGGCCGGACCTGCCGATCATCGTCATGAGCGCGCAGAACACGTTCATGACGGCCATCCGCGCCTCGGAGCGCGGCGCCTACGAGTACATGCCCAAGCCCTTTGACCTGAAGGAGCTCGTGGCGACGGTCGGGCGCGCGCTCGCCCGGCCGACCGGCGGGCCGGCGAAGGACCAGGAGAGCGAGCCGGAGGACATTCCGCTCGTCGGCCGGTCGCCGGCCATGCAGGAGATCTACCGGGCGCTCGCCCGGCTCATGCCGACCGACCTCACGGTCATGATCTCGGGCGAGTCCGGCACGGGCAAGGAGCTCGTGGCGCGTGCCCTGCACGATTACGGCAAGCGCCGGAAAGGGCCGTTCGTCGCGGTCAACATGGCGGCGATCCCGCGCGACCTGATCGAGTCGGAGCTGTTCGGCCACGAGAAGGGCGCCTTCACGGGGGCGCTCACGCGATCGGCCGGGCGGTTCGAGCAGGCCGAGGGCGGGACGCTGTTCCTCGACGAGATCGGCGACATGCCCATGGAGGCGCAGACGCGGCTTCTCCGGGTGCTCCAGCAGGGCGAGTACACGACGGTCGGCGGGCGCGTGCCGATCAAGACGAACGTCCGCATCGTGGCGGCGACCAACAAGGACCTGCGCACCTCCATCCAGACCGGCCAGTTCCGGGAGGACCTGTTCTTCCGGCTGAACGTCGTGCCCCTGCGGCTGCCGCCGCTGCGCGAGCGGGCCGAGGACATCCCGGACCTCGTCCGCCACTTCTCGAACCTCGTCGAGAAGGAAGGCCTGCCGCGCAAGCACATCGACGGCGAGGCGCTCGACCGCCTGAAGCGCTATCGCTGGCCCGGCAACATCCGCGAGCTCGAGAACCTGGTGCGCCGCCTTGCCGCGCTCTATCCCCAGGATACGATCACGGCCCAGCTCATCGATGCGGAGCTGGACCAGAAGACCGGGCCGGGCCCCTCCGCCGAGAGCTCCGCGCCCGTCGAGGGCGAGACGCTGTCCATGGCCGTCGAGCGGCACCTCGGCGTCTATTTCAAGAAGTACCAGAACACCTTGCCGCCGCCCGGCCTCTATCATCGCATCCTGCGCGAGATCGAGGGACCGCTCATCGGCGCGGCGCTGGCGGCGACGCGGGGCAACCAGATCCGGGCCGCCGAGCTTCTCGGCGTCAACCGGAACACGCTTCGCAAGAAGGTGAGGGACCTCGACCTCCAGGTGATCCGCTCGGCGCGCTGATCGGCTGGACTTCGGCGCGGAAGGGTCCTAATCCTCCCGCTGTGGCGGATATGCATCACTCGGCTCGGGCGGACGTCGCTCGGAGCGGTCGCGAGGCGCCCGCCGGAGCGCGTCGTGGCGATGTCTGACTTCGCCCAGGGGCTGCTGGCCCCCCAACGCCGGGCCGCGCGCGGTCCGGGCTGGCTCGGCGCCTTCTCGGTCGGCGCGGCGCTCTGCTCGGGGCTCGTCACCTTCCTGGTCCTCGCGGGCCTGACGCCCATCCTGCCGACCCACGAGGTCGTCGTCTGGCTGCTGCTGACGAACGGCGTCCTGGCGCTGGTGCTCATGGGCATCGTCGCCTGGGAGGGGTGGACGCTCGTCCGGGCACGGCGCGCGGGCGCGGCGGCGGCCGGCCTCCACACCCGGGTGGTCGGGCTGTTCAGCCTCGTCGCGGCCCTTCCGGCGATCCTGGTGGCGCTCGTCGCCAGCACCATCCTCGATCGCGGCCTGAACCCCTGGTTCACCGGCTCCATGAAGGAGCTGATGTCGAACACGGTCGAGATCGCGACGGCCTACCGGGACGAGCAGTGCCGCTCGATCGCGCGCGAATCGCAGCTCATGGCCGTGGACCTGAACCGCGCGAAGGTCCTGTTCGACGCCGACCGCAAGGTGTTCCGCGACTTCATGCAGTCGCGCTCGGCCGCCCTCGGCTTCCCGCTCACGATGCTGGTCAGGCCCGACGGCACGCCGCTGGAGACGGTCGAGCTGCGCCAGCTGCCCGGCTCGCCCAAGCCGTCGGCCGAGGATCTCGCCTCCGCCAACGACAGCGAGGCCGTGTGCATCGTGCCCCGCAGCGGCAACCTCTTCGCGGCCGTGCTGCGGCTGCCCTCCTTCGGGGCGATCCTCTACGCGCTGCGGCCGACGGATCCGCGCGCCACCGAGTTCCCGCCGGTCGCCCAGGCCGGCGTCGCCTATTACCAGGCGCTCGAGGAGAAGCGGGTCGGGATCCAGATCGCCTTCGCGTCGATGTTCGCCCTGATCGCGCTCATCGTGCTCCTGTCCGCCGTCTGGTTCGGCCTCACCTTCTCGAACCGGCTCGTCGCGCCGATCCGACGCCTCATCCACGCGACCGACCAGGTCGCGACGGGGAACTTCTACGTCCAGGTCCCCGTACGGCGGCAGGAGGGGGACCTCGCCCATCTCGGCGAGACCTTCAACAAGATGACGTCCGAGCTGCGCCGCCAGCACGACGGCCTGACGGCCGCGAGCGACCTCATCGACCGCCGACGGCGCTTCATCGAGGCCGTCCTGTCCGGGGTCTCGGCCGCCGTGATCGGCATCGATTCGCACGGCGTCGTGACCATCCTGAACCCGCCCGCCGAAACCCTGCTCGCAACCCGCCGCGGCGAGGTCGTCGGCCAGCCGATCGCGGTCGTGCTCCCCGAAATCGCCCAATTGATCGAGGAGGCGAGGCACGGCCGGCTCCGCCTCGCGCAGCAGCAGGTGCCGATCTCGCGGCAGGGGAGGGAGCGGACGCTGAACATCCGCGTGACCAGCGAAGGCGCCCGGGGCGAGGACAAGGGCTTCATCGTGACGCTGGACGACATCACGGATCTCGTCACGGCGCAGCGGAGTTCGGCCTGGGCCGACGTCGCCCGCCGCATCGCCCACGAAATCAAGAATCCGCTCACACCAATCCAGCTCTCGGCGGAGCGGATCCGACGTAAATACGGTAAAGTCATCACCACCGATCGAGAGATATTCGAACAGTGCACCAACACCATCGTGCGCCAGGTGGATGACATCAAGCGCATGGTGGACGAGTTCTCGTCTTTCGCCCGCATGCCGAAGCCCGCCATGGAGGCCGAAGATCTGGTGGACACGGTGCGTCAGGTGGTGTTCATGATGCGCATCGCACATCCCGACGTGGCGTTCGCGGAGGATCTGCCAGGTCAGCCGCTGCAGGCCAACGTCGACCGGCGCCTGCTCTCGCAGGCCGTCACCAACATCGTGAAGAACGCCACGGAGGCCATCGCCGCCGTGCCCGAGGAGGACCGGAGCGACCCGACGATCAGGGTCTCGCTGCGGAGCGAGGGGGAGGACATCATCATCGACGTGGCGGATACGGGCAAAGGCTTTCCGACCGAGAACAGGCAGCGCCTGCTCGAGCCGTACATGACGACGCGGGAGGGCGGCACGGGATTGGGCCTCGCGATCGTCGGCAAGATCCTCGAGGATCATGGCGGCGGCCTCGAACTGCTCGACAATCCGGCCGGACGGGGAGGGCTGGTGCGGATGAGGATGCGGCTGGACAACGCGGCGCGCGACGCCCGTGCGGAGCGACACCCGGGCCGCGAGCCCGGGCCCGCCAGGGTCCCGGCATGAGCACCGACATCCTGGTCGTCGACGACGAGGTCGACATCCGCGAGCTGGTCGCCGGCATCCTCGAGGACGAGGGCCACGGCACCCGCAAGGCGGGCTCCTCGGACGAGGCGCTCGCCGCCATCACGGCACGCCGGCCGCACCTCGTCTTCCTCGACATCTGGCTGCAGGGCTCGAAGCTCGACGGCCTCCAGGTGCTGGACCTCATCAAGGCCGACCACCCGGATCTGCCGGTCGTGATGATCTCCGGTCACGGCAACATCGAGACGGCGGTCTCGGCCATCCGGGCCGGCGCCTACGACTTCATCGAGAAGCCCTTCAAGGCCGACCGGCTGGTCCTGGTCGCCGACCGGGCGCTGGAGGCGTGGCGGCTGCGCCGGGAGGTGACCGATCTCCGCTCGCGCTCCGTCCAGGCGAGCCGGATCGCCGGCCGCTCGCCGGCCGTGAACCAGCTTCGCGGCGCGATCGAGCGCGTCGCGCCGACCAACGCCCGGATCCTCGTCGCCGGCGCGCCCGGCTCCGGGAAGGAGCTCGCGGCCCGCACGATCCACGCCCTGTCCGCCCGGGCGGCGGGGCCGTTCGTGGTGATCAACGCCGCCACCATCACGCCCGACACGATGGAAGCCGAGCTGTTCGGCGTGGAGGCGACGGGCGATCGCGGCCGGCGCACGGGCGCGCTGGAGGAGGCCCATGGCGGCACCCTCTACATCGACGAGATCGCGGATCTCTCGCGCGACGTGCAGGCGCGGGTGCTGCGCGTCCTCGTCGACCAGAACTTCCAGCGCGTGGGCGGGTCGACGCGGGTGCACGTGGACGTGCGCATCGTCTCGTCGTCGTCGCGCGACCTCGCGGCCGAGATCGCGGGCGGCACGTTCCGCGAGGACCTGTTCCATCGCCTGAGCGTGGTGCCCATCCGGGTCCCGTCGCTGTCCGAGCGCCGGGAGGACGTGCCGGAGCTGATCGAGTTCTTCCAGGAGCAGATCTCGGCCGCGACCGGCCTGTCCAAGCGCCGGATCGGCGACGAGGCCATGGCGGTGCTGCAGTCGCACGACTGGCCCGGCAACATCCGGCAGCTCCGCAACAACGTCGAGCGCCTGATGATCCTCACGTCGGCCGAACCCGACGTGGAGGTGACGGCCGAGATGCTGCCCTCCGAGATCGGCACGCTCGTGCCCTCGACGCCGAACGGGGAGGGCGGCGAGCGCCTGATGAGCCTGCCCCTGCGGGAGGCGCGCGAGATCTTCGAGCGGGAATACCTGGTCGCGCAGATCGCCCGCTTCTCCGGGAACATCTCGCGCACGGCCGAATTCATCGGGATGGAACGTTCGGCCCTGCATCGGAAGCTGAAGCTCCTCGGCATCGGGTCGTGAACCGTCTTTGCTGCATTTGCGAACAGGGGCTTGCGCTGGGCAGGGCGATCCCGCCTAATGGGATCGCCGGTCGGGAGCCGAACGCTTCCGGTCAACGACAAGAGGGCAGCCCGGCGAAGGCCGGCCGCATCGGGCTGACGGGTCCAAACTATGGCGACCGAACGCGGTCAGAATCTCCAGGACGTGTTTCTCAACAACGTCCGCAAGAACAAGGTCCCGTTGACGATCTTCCTGGTCAACGGCGTGAAGCTGCAGGGCATCGTGACGTGGTTCGACTCGTTCTGCGTGCTCCTGCGCCGCGACGGTCATTCCCAGCTCGTGTACAAGCACGCGATCTCGACCGTCATGCCCGGTCATCCCATCCAGCTCTACGAGCCGGACGACCTCGACAAGGTCTGAGCCACGGCGGGTCCGCGTGAGCGACACGGACCCCCGTCCCCAGGACCGCGTCGGTCGGCCACCGCCCTCCGAATCGGACGTCGCGGCGGCGACGCGCACGCTCGTGCTCGGTCCCTACCTGACGCGCCCGTCGCGGCAGAGCGGATCGGGCGAGGCGATCGTGCCGAATCCGCGGCCCGCGGAGGCGCGCCTCGCGGAGGCCGTCGGCCTCGCGCGGGCGATCGAGCTCGACGTGGTGGGCGAGGGGGCGATCACCGTCTCGTCTCCCAGGCCCTCGACGCTGATCGGCTCCGGCAAGGTCGAGGAGATCGCGGGGCGGATCGCGGCCGACGAGATCGGCCTCGTCGTCATGGATGCGGCGCTCACGCCCGTCCAGCAGCGGAACCTCGAGCGCGCCTGGGGCGCCAAGGTGATCGACCGGACCGGCCTGATCCTCGAGATCTTCGGCCGGCGTGCCCGCACCAAGGAGGGCGCGCTCCAGGTCGAGCACGCCCATCTCGCCTACCAGAAGAGCCGGCTCGTGCGCTCCTGGACGCACCTGGAGCGCCAGCGAGGCGGATTCGGCTTCCTTGGTGGCCCGGGCGAGACGCAGATCGAGGCGGACCGCCGCGTCATCCAGGATCGCATGCGGCGGATCGAGCGCGACCTCGAGACGGTCAAGCAGACGCGCGCCCTGCACCGGGCCGGGCGCCGGCGCGTGCCCTATCCGATCATCGCGCTCGTCGGCTACACGAACGCCGGCAAGTCGACGCTCTTCAACCGGCTGACGCAGGCGGACGTGTTCGCCGAGAACCTGCTCTTCGCGACGCTCGACCCGACGTCCCGCGCGATCCGCATGCCGCATGGCGAGACGGCCATCCTGTCGGACACGGTGGGCTTCATCTCCGACCTGCCGACGACGCTGGTCGCCGCCTTCCGGGCGACGCTGGAAGACGTGATCGAGGCCGACGTGCTGCTCCACGTCCGGGACATCTCCCACGGCGAGACCGAGGCGGAGGCGGCCGACGTCGAGACGGTGCTGCGCCAGCTCGGCATCGACCCCGACCAGACCGCCCGCCTCATCGAGGTCTGGAACAAGTCGGACCTTCTCGAGCCGGGCGAGCGCGATCGGCTCGCGGGCGTCGCGTCGCGCGACGGCACCCATCCGCGCCTCGTTTCGGCCGTCAGCGGGGAGGGGATCGACGCCCTCCTCTCGGAGATCGAGGAGCGGATCGGGGTGGGCCGGCCCTCCTTCCGCATCGTCGTGCCGCCGGAGGACGGCGCCGGCGCGCATTGGCTGCACGAGGAGGCCGAAATCATCGACCGCACCACGGGCGAGGGCGG
>JAEUAC010000246.1 GCA_019695455.1 Methylorubrum extorquens
GTTCGACTACACGCCCGTCGGACTGTCGATCGCGATCGTCGGCTTCGTGTTCCTGACCGTCGGATGGCGGCTCCTGCCGAAGCGCCGGGGCGCGTCCAGCATGGACGCGGCCTTCCGGCTCGAGCGCTACACGACGGAGGCGCCGCTGCCGGCCGGCAACCCCCATGTGGGGACGAGCGTCGGCGAGCTCGAGGCGCTGGGCGAAGGCGACGTCCAGGTCGCGACCGTGGTCCGCGAGCGCTTCCGGCGCTACCCGGCGGGACCCTCCTTCCAGCTCGCGGCCGACGACGTGCTGCTGCTGCGGGGCGAGCCGGCGGATCTCGAGCGGTTCGTCGCCCGGACCGGTGTCGTCCTGGCTGGCGGCCAGGGGGACGCGGAGGGCGAGATCACCGTCATGGAGGGCGTCGTCACGGCCGAGTCCGACCTCGTCGGCCGGACGCCCGCCCAGCTCGACCTCGAGCGGCGGCGGGGCATCGGCATCCTGGCCGTCAGC
Organism: Methylorubrum extorquens; assembly: GCA_019695455.1. Taxonomy (GTDB): domain Bacteria; phylum Pseudomonadota; class Alphaproteobacteria; order Rhizobiales; family Beijerinckiaceae; genus Enterovirga; species Enterovirga extorquens_A. The sequence continues at coordinate 494 of JAEUAC010000246.1, forward strand.
CGGCGCGGCAAGCGCATCGAGGGGCTGATCTCGGCGACGCGCTTCCGCACGGGCGACGTCGTCGTCATGCGGGGCCGCTCCGACGGTCTGCCCGAGACGCTGGGCGACCTGAAGGTCCTGCCGCTCGCCACCCGCGAGATCGCGCTCGGCAAGAACAGCCGGTCCTGGCTTCCGCTGGCGATCCTGGTGCTCGCCATGGGGCTCGTCGCGGCCCACGTCGTGCCGGTCGCGGTCGCGTTCTTCGGGGCCGTCGTCGCCATCCTGCTCGTGCGGGCCATGACGCCGCACGACGCCTACGGGTCCATCGAGTGGCCCGTGCTGGTGCTGCTCGGCGCCCTCATCCCGATCTCGGAATCCATCAACACGACGGGCGGGGCGGACCTGATCGCCAAGCACCTCATGGCCGTCGTGCAGAACCTCTCGCCGACGCTCGCCCTCGGCGTCACGCTGATCCTCGCCATGGCGGTGACGCCCTTCCTGAACAACGCCGCGACCGTGCTCGTCATGGGGCCCATCGCGGCCCGGCTCGCCGGGCTCCTCGGGCTGAACCCGGACCCGTTCCTGATGGCCGTCGCGCTCGGCGCCGCCTGCGACTTCCTCACGCCCATCGGCCACCAGTGCAACACGCTGGTCATGGGGCCGGGCGGCTACCGGTTCGGCGACTACGCGCGCCTCGGCCTGCCGCTCTCGATCATCGTGATCGTGGTCGGCGTGCCGCTGCTCGCCGTGTTCTGGCCGATCCGGCCCGTGTGAGCGCGGAAAAAGGCGCGGTGGCGCGCAACCTCGGCCGATCGAGCGGGTTCGGTTGTGGCCCGGACCGGGCGTGGAGACGACACGGCATGGCGGCGGCACGGGCGGAGAGCGGGTGGCGCTCGGGCCGCATCTGGGCCCGGATCGGCTCGCGCCTGCCGGTCGCCCTGTTCGCCGTCGCGGTCGGGCTCGCGGTCTGGAACTTCGCGGCGACCTCGGCCGATCGCGGCCGGATCTCCGTCCAGAACCGCATCGTCCTCACCATGGAGAAGCTGCTCTCCTCGGCGCGCGACATGGAGACGGGCAGCCGCGGCTACGTGCTCGTCGGCTCGGACGGCTACCTCGATCCCTACCGGGCCTCCATGGCCTCCTTCGACGGCGCGGCCCAGGACGTCCGGGCCGCCTGGATGGAAGGCGGCGGCTCCGCCGAGGCGCTGAGCCCCCTCTTCGGCGCGCTCGACCGCAAGCGCGCCTACACGACGCAGCTCGTCGAGACCCGCCGGCGCGACGGGCCGGAGGCCGCCCTGGGGCTCGTCGGGAGCGGAATCGGCAAGGAGACCATGGACGCGATCCGGGGCGAGGTCGCCCGGTTCCAGGCGGCGGCCACCGAGCAGCGCCGGACGATCGAGCGGCGGGACCGGACCCGTTCCGCGATCTTGTCCGTCCTGTCGATCGTCACGGCGCTCGCCGCCTGCGCCTATCTCGGCTGGCTCGCCTGGTATCGCCGCAGCCTCGTCCAGAGGGCGGAGGTCGAGCTCGCCGGCCTCGGCGACCGCTTCCAGATGATGGCCGACAACATCCCGCAGCTCGCCTGGATGGCCGACGGCAAGGGCGAGATCTACTGGTTCAACCGGCGCTGGTACGAGTATACCGGGATGGGCGTCGAGGACATGATGAAGGGCGGCTGGGCCAAGGTCCACGATCCCAAGTTCCTGGAGGCCGCCTCGAACCGCTTCTTCGAATCCGTCCAGTCGGGCGAGCCCTGGGAGGACACGTTCCCCCTGCGGGGCGCGGATGGCGAGTACCGCTGGTTCCTGTCGCGCGCCGAGCCCGTGCGGGACCCGGGCGGCACGGTGCGGGGCTGGTTCGGCACCAACACGGACGTCACCGAGCAGCGCCGCCAGGAGCAGGAGCTCGCCGCCGCCAAGGTCGCGGCCGAGGAGGCGAACCAGGCCAAGAGCACCTTCATCGCCAACATGAGCCACGAGCTGCGCACGCCGCTCTCGGCCGTGATCGGCTATTCGGAGATGCTGGAGGAGGAGGTCGAGGAGCTGGGCGAGCGCCACCTCCTGAACGACCTCGCCAAGATCAAGTCCAACGCCCGCCACCTCCTCAGCCTCATCAACGACGTGCTCGACATCTCGAAGATCGAGGCGAACAAGATGGAGGTCTACGCCGAGACCTTCGAGGTCGCCGCCATGGCGCGGGACGTCGCCTCCACGGTGGGATCGATCGTCGACAAGAAGGGCAACGCGCTCGTCCTGGACCTGCCGGACGACCTCGGCGCCATGCATTCCGACGTCGTCAAGATCCGCCAGATCCTGATCAACCTCCTGTCGAACTCGGCGAAGTTCACCGAGCGCGGCACGATCACCCTCGGCGCCCGGCGCGAGCGCGTCGCGGCGGGCGAGGAGGTCGTGTTCTTCGTCGCCGACACGGGGCTCGGCATGAACGAGGAGCAGGTCGCCAAGCTGTTCCAGCGCTTCACGCAGGCGGACGCCTCCACGACCCGTCGCTTCGGCGGCACGGGCCTCGGCCTCGCCATCACGAAGGCCTTCTCGGACATGCTGGGCGGCCGCGTCGCCGTCGAGAGCCGTCCCGGCGAGGTATCGCGCTTCACGCTCGCCGTGCCCGTGGACCTGCCGACGCCCGCCGCCGTGGACGTGGAGGCCGTGGAGGCGGTCGCGGCCGAGGAGGACGTCATCCTCGTCGTGGACGACGACGCCGCGACGCGCGACCTCCTCACGCGCTTCCTCACCCGGGAGGGGTTCACGGTCCGGGTGGCGGCGGACGGGCGGTCGGGCCTCGCGCTCGCCGGCGCCCTCAAGCCCAAGGTCGTCATCCTCGACGTGACCATGCCCCGCATGGACGGCTGGACGGTGCTCCGCGCCCTCAAGGACGATCCGCACCTCGCGGCGATCCCGGTCGTCATGTGCACGATCATCGACGAGCAGAACCTCGGATTCTCGCTCGGCGCCTCCGACTACCTCCTGAAGCCCGTGAACTGGGACCGCCTCAAGGAGGTGCTGGAGCGGGTCGCGAAGGATGCGCCGAAGGGCGACGTGCTGGTCGTCGACGACGATGCCGACACGCGCGGCCGGCTCGACACCCTGCTCGCCCGCAACGGCTGGACGGTGTCGGAGGCCGAGAACGGCCGCGCCGCCCTCGAGGCGGCCCGGGTCCGCCGTCCCTCGCTCGTGCTGCTCGACCTGAACATGCCCGAGATGGACGGCTTCACGTTCCTGCGGCAGTTCCGGGCCGATCCGGACTGGGCCACGATCCCGGTCGTCGTGATGACGGCCCGCGACCTGTCGGCCGCCGAGCGGGCGGAGCTGAAGGGCGGCGGCGCCCGCGTCGTCGCCAAGGGCTCGACCTCCCTGGTCGACCTCGTCGGGCAGCTGCGCGCCCTGCCCGGCAACCGGGGACGGAGCCCGGCGCGCGTTCCCGAAGCCGAATTGCTGGGCTGAGCGCGTGGACCTCGAGACGCAACGCCTCCTCAAGCGCACGCTGCCGCTCTGGACGACGCTCGGCGTCGCCCTCCTGGTCCTCAGCCTCGCCGCGATCCTGCATCTCGGGCGCGACGTGTTCGTGCCGGTCGCCCTGGCCGTGCTCCTGTCCTTCGTGCTCGCGCCGGCCGTGCGCGGCCTGCAGCGCCTCGCGCTGCCGCAGGGCGTGTCCGTGCTCG